>JAJDND010000191.1 GCA_022340885.1 Desulfobacterales bacterium
TTCAAAACCTCCCTTCGGGCTCAATCTCTGTGTTGGACTGAGACGGTCAATCCTCGAGATATTCCTGATATGCCTGCGGTTGACCGCCTCAGTCCGCCTTGACCTTAAACCCGATTGAAGGCTTTGAAACCACTTCAAGGCAATTTCTATGATCACAAAATTTGTAAAATATTCATCCCCGAAAAATATCAAATACAGGTTTGATTTTGAAGTCGGATGCCTTTCAAAAAGCCCCTGTAAAGAGTGTACCCGCCAAAGGGACTTCCCGGGATGTGAAGACGAGTGCCCTGTTTTGGACCGGATTCACACGGTTTTGTCGGAGGTTGTCTCTTGTAGTCGGCGCCGTTAGTTTGAGACCGTTGAAAAACGTCCTCTTTTGCCCAATTTCGGCGTTGGACTCAAATTTCAATCCTCGAAATACTGAATGTATTCCTGTGGTTTAAATTATCGTCCGCCTTGACCTTGAACAAAATCGAACATTTTTCAAAGGTCTCAGTTTGATTTAAACCTAAGTTGAGCGATTTTCAAGTTTGCCGCAGATACAAGGAAGATGTTGTTTCGCTATAGTCGTCTATGCGAAACGACATCTGACACAGTAGATGTGGTGAAATTGGAAATCCCGCAGGGTTTCAAATTATTGAAATTCAAAATGATAGAATACCTTAAAAATATTGTTAAATTAACCATTTCAAAAATTTGAAACGCTCAGCTTAGGTTAAACTCACTTTCCCCACAGTGCATCCTTCAGGCCTGAGGTGCGGTCGATAAAGCGCAACACGGCGCCTTCAATGATCTTTTCCGTGCCCCAAATCGAAATATGCTTTCTAGCCCTTGTCATACCGGTGTAAACCAGCTCACGGCTCAGTACAGGATAATCCTGATTCGGAAAAATTAATAGAACGGTCTCAAATTCCGATCCCTGGCTTTTATGCACGGTCATTGCATATGCGGTTTCGTGCTCAGGAAGTCGATGGGGGTGAAACCGCCTGACCTGGCCGGAAACACCGGCAAAATAAACATACAGATCGTTGCTTTTGAGTTCCGGCGCCGGCAGTGTGATGCCGATATCGCCGTTGAACAGGTCCAGACTGTAATCGTTGCGTGTAATTAAAACCGGCCGCCCGCGGTACCAGGGAAAGGTCGGTGAATGCGGGCGTTCGATCAGGCTGTTTTCGATCAGTATTTCTTCTGTCAATCGGTTGATTTCGTTGACGCCTGTCGGACCGAACTTAACGGCGCAGAGTATTTTAAACTGATTGAAAAGTTCAAGGGCTTTTAAGGGATCAGGGGTATTCAGATATTGAGCATATCCCTTGATCACTGTTTCCGGCAAAAAGCGCGAAATATCATCGGATCCTGAGAGTTTTTTCCATGAAATTTGATCCGGGCTGTTTTTTATATGAAAGAGTGCCTCATCGGCTTTTCCCTGATTTACGGCACGGCTGCATACGCCGATACCGCCGAAATCAGCGAACCGAAAGCTCTTTTTTAGAACCGTTATATGGTCATAGAGTCCCGGTCGATTTTGCAGTGATAGCTGCGAAACATCCATGTCTTGACGCGTCATCTCTTTATAGCGTTGACAAAAAGCCGTTGAAAACATGTCTATATGCTCCCGGTCACAGATATCCGCCAAAACAAAACCGGTTTCAACCGACGCCAGCTGATCCCTGTCTCCGATAAGGATGATCCTTGCATGGCTTTTTATGGCTTCAAAAAGTTTTGTCGTCAGTGCTAGGTCCATCATGGAAGCCTCATCAACCACAACAATATCGGCCGGCAGCTGATTTTCGGCATTATAATAAAAATATGGAGAACCCGGGATGGTTTTCAACATCCTGTGAATGGTGTATGCTTCGGATGGTATGGCCGCGAGGATATCACCAGAACAGTCCAATGTTTTTTTGGCAGCCTTTATCGATTCTCCGATTCTTGCCGCTGCCTTTCCCGTGGGTGCGGCAAGCAAAATACGAAGCCTTTTACCCGAAGAAAGTGCCAAAAGCAGCGCGAGTGTCTTTGCCATGGTGAAAGTTTTGCCGGTCCCTGGCCCACCGGTAATAATGCAAAACCGTTTCATGGCGGCCATCACTGTCGCCACTTTCTGCCAATTGAAGGGACCATTTTCCGGGAAAAGCCGATTTAATCCATTACTTAATATGGTTATATCTAATTTATCGATATCATTGTTTATACGTTCACATATATTAGTTGAAAGTTGCTGTTCATAATCCCAATACCGATAGAGGTAAAGGCGGTTCTTTTTATCGAGTATCAACGGCCGGATATCTCCGGGTTTTCCAACAGCCCGGCTTTTGGTCAGGGTCTCGGTCCACTTGGAAAGTCCGGGAGGTTTGAGTTCGTTTTCTCCATTGAGTCCAAAATGGATCGAATTCCTGGTGACGGCGTCGAGATCGAGACACCCGTCGCCATTGCCGGTTGATCGGCTGACAAGGGCGGCCGCAAGATAGAGATCCGGTGCTTCGTTTTTTTCGAAACCCGTGATAAATTTGGCAAAATGAAGATCGATATCGGATAGATATCCAGTTTTATATAGGGTATTTATAGAGTCTTGCTTCATGGTCAGGTTAAAAGTCCATCTAAACAAAATGGAAAAGAGGAAAGAGAAAATAGGAAAGAGTGAAAATAAAAAGGTTGGCATGTCTTGGATTCTTTGACCTTCAGATTCTCCAATCTTCTTAAGTCCCCGTTTTCCGAGATCTTTTTATTTTCGATGTCCATTTGGGTTCATTGCGTTCATTTTCGGTTTTCTATTTTCTCTTTCCTCTTTTCTAATTTGCTATCTCTTGTTCCCTTATGGCAAAGATAGACCGGGTTTTCAATTTTTTGCTAAAAGCGCTCTTCCAAGGGCCTCCACAAGGTCTTTATCCGGAAGGTCCGTGTAAATGCCGTATTCTGATTTTTTTTCAGGATCCACGCCTCTTAAAAATATGTAAAAAACACCGCCAAAATGTTTTTCATAAGAAAATCCGGGCATTCGCTGCTGAAGATACTGTACCAACGCAAGAACGTATAAATGATACTGAAGAATGTAAAAATTCTTTTGCATGGTGCTGCTCAGCGCATCTTTTCCATAATCTTCAATATTTTTACCTAAATAATTTGACTTCCAGTCCACCAGCCAAAACCGACCCTGATCATAAAAAACCATATCGATGAACCCTTTCATAAATCCCCTGATAACAGAGAAACTGAGTTTTCCGATCCGGTCCGGAAAATCTCCTAAAAGATCGATATTGCCGTAATCTAAAAATATCTTTTTGAGTTCGTAGGGAGACAATGGTTTTAGCGGGAAATAGAACTCCATCTCATTGATTTTGTGTTCAAATTGAATCGACGATAGTTTTATCGTGATGTTATCGATGCAAAGCGGTAATGAAATCACATGATCGATCATGGAACAGACCGGTTGTTTCCATTTGGACTCAAATCCATAGGCGTGCAGTTTTTCCAAAACCAATGCTCGCTTTTG
>JAJDND010000209.1 GCA_022340885.1 Desulfobacterales bacterium
GATATGACGATTCAGGAATTTGTAACAGATGCTATAATTGAAAAATTAAAACTTGCTTATAAAGAAAAACGTAGAAAACCATTACTGTAGGCGGTTTTAAAAAAGAAATATCTCAAGCTGATTATTTTATTTCAAATTAAAAACTTTTATGAGGACAGTTTGCAAATGTTTGAGTTAGTTATGATAGGAAATAAGAGGGTAAATGATTTGGCCGAGTGTAGGACTGAAGCAAAAACCATCTCAAACGAATTTTATAGTGTGCAATTCTTTTTAAATGCTAATGAAATGTTCTACAAATTCAAGTTGCGAAATATTTCCTCGAATGGACAGTGTATTCTTGTAAAACAAGACTCCCCCGTGTTCACAGAATTGCAAGTCGGTGATATATTAGATATGGAATACAGCAAGCCCGAATCGTTAAGTGGCGGCAAACTTTTAAAAACCAAAATCACTTCTAAAATTCCCCATAATCGTTATAAAGGGCATTCCATTGTCGAGTTGACTATCATCGATAATAAAGATCTTCAAATTACCTCTTCCAAAAATAAGGCACAACCCATAATCTCAGGAACAAACAAAATACAGACAAACGATTTAGGCAAGAAAAGAGCACCTTCAAAAATTTCAGAAAAAAATAAGACAGGTCAACAGGAGCAACTTAAACTATTCTAAAATTTGGTAAGGTGTCTGTTATTTCAATGAATCAAAAGTTAGCTTGCTTTCTTGCTAAATATAGATTATCATATGTTTAATCAATTGAGCCCTATTTTATTTACAGGGCAGCTTCTCTCTGAAGGACAATCCATGTGTCAAAGTGGCACCCTCCAGTTTGCAACGTTGAAAATTTTATGAAAGGAGGATGTTATCATGACCAATGGAACTGTTAAATGGTTTAACGACCGAAAAGGGTTCGGATTCATTGAGCAGGAAAATGGACCGGATGTGTTCGTTCATCATTCTGCGATCAATGCAGACGGATTTAAGTCCCTCAATGAAGGCGACCGGGTTTCCTTTGATATAGAGCAAGGACGAAAAGGTCCCTCTGCTGCAAATTTCACTGTGATTTAATCTTATGTTCTGAGTATAAAGGGCATTCCTTCTACCATTGAGGGGATGCCTTTTTATTTGGTTTGAATTTATCCCTTCACAATTAGCTCTCATCAGACCATAGACTGCAACTAAGTCCGCTCATAAGATCCTTTTATTGTTGTCATCCTCGAAATTAACAGCCAGGGCGGTAACAAATTGGCAAAACCAAATTATCAATTTAATAAGCGTCAAAAAGAATTGGCAAGGAAGATAAAGAAAAAACAAAAGAGGCAACGCAAACTGGATAAAAAAGCGATGAAATCAGAAGAGAATCCAAATCAGTCCGAGAATAAAAAAGAGGATCTGTAGGAAAGGTAACCCGATAAAAAGGAGAAAAGAATGGATAGATCCATTCATAGATTGGGAATTTTATTAATCCAAACCAAAGGAGATCATTGTGGAAAAAGTTGAAAACGGTGATTTTGTTAATGTAGAGTACAAAGGAACGTTGGAAAACGGGAAGGTGTTCGACACCAGCCACGGGCGCCAGCCGCTTGAAATACAAATGGGTGCAGGACATTTGATCAAGGGGTTTGAAAATGAACTTATGGGGATGGCGTTGAACGAAAAAAAGGTATTTACCCTCGCGCCGGAAGATGCATACGGTCAAAGAGATGAAAACCAAACGCAATCCTTTCCCATATCGGAAGCTCCACCAGGAATGAACCTTCGGATTGGCATGACCATCGGTCTCACCACTCCGGAAGGACATCAGGTGCCCGCCCGAATTGTTCATTTAGATGATGAAAAATTGACCTTGGATTTTAATCACCCTCTGGCTGGCGAATCGTTGACGTTTGAAATCGAAGTCGTGGGCATCAGCAGCACCCCTACCCAAAAGCAGGTTTAAATGTTGTGATATCAAAAGAAATGCCATTTCCCGGTTAGGCTTCCTACCTGTCGTAACAGGGTGTCTCACGTGCTTATTTTCGCAAGCTGCACACACTTACAACCGACTTCAGGCTGGTTGTTATCTCATCAGGTGTTACGCTCTCGTATATTGCTTTGATTGTTTGTCTGAGCAAATGTTCAAATAGTGGATTGGTATTGCTGCGATAAACCGCCTCTTGACATGGCACATTGTGGGATTATTTTTGCATCAGGTTAGGTATGTACCAGTATCGTACTGCCTATTTTGCCTCCCCCTAAGGCTCCTGGATTTCATCACCGGGAGCCTTTTTATTTTAATAAAAATATGGTATGCGGAAGCTGTTATTGGATAATGATGATGCAGCGGTTTGGACAAAGCCATAAGCGCCTAAAATTCGATGAAAAGCAGTTGACAGGATATGCGATCCAAAAAGGTGCAGATACAAGAAGTCGGAGACGTTTTGCTCGAAAAAAGCTGCCGGGCCAAATATATGCGTCTGTCTATCCGCCCGTTCAGGGGAGTGCGGGTGGCTGTGCCGCGAGGCCAGTCTTTTGCCGCGGCCGAAAAATTCGCCCGGTCTAAAACCGATTGGATAAAAAAGCATCTTCAGAAAATGGCCGCCATTGAAGAACAGTCGGCGGCACTTAAAGAAAGCCACCCCATAGACAGGGAAATCGCCGAAAAGCGCCTGGTAAATCGGCTCGATGAACTTTGCAGGCAAGATGGTTTTCGTTACAACAAGGTTTTTGTGAAAAATCAAAAAACCCGATGGGGAAGCTGCTCCGCTAAAAACAACATCAACCTGAACGTGAACCTGGTGAGGCTGCCGGATGAATTGATCGATTACGTCTTATTCCACGAACTGGTCCACACAAAAATCAAGAATCACAGCCAATTGTTCTGGCAAGAGTTGAGCCGGTTTGTAAAGGACCCGAAACGACTCGATAAAAAGCTTCGTCGATATATGTTGGGCTAGAAGATATCTTCAATGAGATCATTCAGGGTCTCCTGAAGCCTGAAATCATCGGTCAACGGGAAGCATACGGCGCTTCGGCAGGCGTCTTGAACAGGGACACCTCGACCGATGAGCTGAGCGGCGTAGATCAAAAGCCGGGTACTGGCGCCTTCCGTCAGACCATGCTCTCTAATGTTTCTTATTTTTCCGGCCAGCGACACCAGTTTTAAAGCGGTCTCCATGTCGATATTCCCCTCGTGACTGACAATTTGAGCCTCTTTCGAAGCCTCGGGATAACCGAACTCAAGGGAGATAAACCGCTGTCGCGTACTTTGCTTGAGATCTTTCAGAACAGACTGATAGCCCGGATTATAGGATATTACCATCATAAAGTCCGGGTGCGCCATGATGGTTTCTCCCTTTTTGTCAATGGAGAGCGTCCTGCGCGTGTCGGTTAGGGGGTGGATCACGACCGTCGTATCTTTGCGGGCTTCGACGATTTCATCCAGATAGCAGATGGCGCCCATTCGAACGGCGCGGGTTAAGGGGCCGTCCACCCATACGGTCTCATCTTTTTTCAAAAGGTAGCGCCCCAGCAAGTCTGAAGCGAACAAATCCTCGTGGCATGCCACGGTGATCAGGGGACGTTTTAGCTGATAGGACATGTATTCCACAAATCGAGTTTTGCCGCATCCGGTAGGTCCCTTCATCATTACCGGAAGCCTGGCATCAAAAGCTGCTTCGAACATTCTGATTTCATCGCCGGCACTCAGATAATACGGTTCTGTTGGGACCAAATGCCCAGCGGTTTCGCGTAAGATTTTAGATGACATAACTGCCGAACCTCCAAAAAGCGCTTCCTTTTTTTTGTCACAAATCAAATCGAGGCACACAGGTTACCGCCCATATCGACCATTGTTCGTCAGGTCTAGGCACCCGCTCCGAGATTTCGGCCTCGATCTTATCTCTTTTTCCACTGCTTAATTTCAGATGATCCAGTTTTTTATCTACCTTTGTCCAAAAGAGCCCTTGATGGAATGCCTTCATATCCCGTGCCTTAGTATTTAGGAATCGCTCTTCAATCGTACCCAAATGGTCAAGCTTTTCCTTTATCTTCCCGTTCTCTTGATATTTTTCAACCAAAACAACGTTTAGCATATAGTTTTTTCGATTCAACGAGCCGGCTGCAATCCTTCTTTCCCATCTAACAGTCATCGAGCGCATACACTATGGTTTCCATGTCGATAATAGTAAAAAAAATGAAATCCTCACCGGGCGACCGATTCGGCATACGACAATCACAATATACTACATTGTAACCATCAATATTTGTAAGTGTCAATAAAGTAACCATGAGCTCGCTGAAGCGGTTTTCAGAATAACGATTCGATGTCTTAAAATGACGGACAGATATCGCGTATTGATAAATAAATAAACCATCTTTTTTTTAAAAAAAATAAAAATTAATAAAAATGCTTGACATCCTCTGTCTATGCGTTATAGTTCACCCTATGAATCAATTTAACGATCATACTCCTTTGGAGATATCAAGCAATCAGGTCAATCAATTTCAAACGCTGGTGACAAAATTATTTCAATGTTGCCAGGAACGATTACAGTACCAATACGAACGGTTCAAGTTGCCCGATGCAGAACTCAGGTGCTTGCTGCTTTTCGAAGAGGAACGTTACCTCACGTCCAAAGGCATCGCTTATAAAATGAATGTGGTAAAAAGCCGTGTGACCAAAATCATCGACGGGCTGGTTAAGAAAAAATTGGTCCAACGAATCCCGGACCCCGGAGACTCCAGAATCACATTGCTCAGCCTCACATCCGAAGGTCAGCAAAAATTAAATGAAATCAAAGAGTTTCATAACCACGTGAATCATCAGGTTTTAATGCAGATGGAGCCGGAACAAAGGAAAACCATGCTCACCAACCTGGATCTTCTCAAGGCATCCATGGAGGCGGTTAAGGAAATGATGGTTTAATTTTTTTTGCACAAACGGTTCATACCGTCAACTAATTTAGCGTTATTTTTCAAATAAAATCGTGTAACGATTTTATGAAACGCGGCTATGCCGCTGAGTTGGCGAAAGGCTAAAATTCCTATCCCCGCAGCAAGCTGCGGGGTATTTCGGAATTTTTGCCACAGCCCTGAGGGCTGCGGCACCGCTCTTTC
>JAJDND010000211.1 GCA_022340885.1 Desulfobacterales bacterium
AACAACGAAACGCCCGTTATTCTGGCCTGCGAATCGGATAAATCGGTGGTGGCCCTGGCTTTCAAGATCGAGGATGGACAGTACGGTCAATTGACGTATATCAGGACCTACCAGGGATCGCTTAGCAAAGGCGATACGATCGTCAATATCCGTGACGGGAAAAAAATTAAAATCGGAAGAGTGGTCCGTATGCACGCCGACCAGATGGAAGATATCGATATCATCCCGGCAGGTTATATCGCCGCCCTTTTCGGCGTCGATTGCGCCTCCGGAGATACCTTTGTCAGTCCGGGGCTCAATTTGACGATGACGTCCATGTTCGTCCCCGAACCGGTCATCTCACTTGCCATTGCGCCGAACGACCGTAAATCCCAGATAAATATGTCCAAAGCGCTCAACCGGTTCAGTAAAGAAGATCCCACCTTCAGAACCTATGTCGACGATGAAACCAAAGAAACCATCATCGAAGGTATGGGAGAACTTCACCTCGATGTTTATATTGAACGCATGCGCCGCGAATATCAAACAGAAGTGTCCATCGGCCACCCGAGAGTGGCTTACCGGGAAACCATCACGAGGAAGGCGGAATTTAATTATACCCATAAAAAGCAAACCGGCGGTGCCGGACAATACGGCCGCGTGTCCGGCTACATGGAGCCATCCCCTGACGAAAACTTTGTCTTTGAAAATAAAATCGTCGGCGGTAAGATTCCCACACAGTTCATTCCTTCCTGTGAAAAGGGATTTCGACTATCCATGGCCAAAGGCCCGAAAATGGAATTCCCGATTACCGGCGTCAAAGTGGTGATTAACGACGGTGCAGCCCATTCGGTGGATTCTTCCGAAACGGCATTTATTGCGGCAGCCCGGGGGGCTTTTCGCGAAGGCTATTTCAAGGCCGCACCGGCCATTCTGGAGCCGATAATGAACGTTGCCGTTGAAACGCCGGCAGAATATCAAGGGGCTGTCATGGGACTTTTGAATCAGCGGCGTGGCATTATATTGGGAACCCAGGAAGAGGGTCCGCTTTGTGTGGTCGAAGCCAGGGTTCCCCTCGCAGAAATGTTCGGTTTTTCAACGGTGCTCAGATCATCGACCCAGGGGAAAGCCCAGTTTACCATGGAACTGGGAGCATATAAACAGGTTCCCCAATCCATTGCCGAGTCGCTGGCAAAGGAGAGAGAAAAAGAAAAGATCAAGAATTAAGTATTATAGGTTAAAATATCAATCAACAATCGTTAAAGGAAAACGGCGATGCTTAAAAAGGACTTAATCCTTCGGAACCCCCTAAGGTTTTTAGAAAACGACACGGGAGACATTCTTCATGAAGGCGCCTTCGGCGCCGTACTGGCCAGGGCCGGCGTCGGCAAAACCGCCATACTGGTTCAACTGGCCCTGAACATGCTTTTAAAAGGCAAAAACGTCCTGCATATCAGCCTGGAGGATCCGGTCAAAAAACTGACGCTGTGGTATAGAGAAGTTTTCCAACATCTTACGAAACAATATGAACCCGGCCAAGTCAGCCCGATCTGGGACGCTCTCCTTCCCCACCGGTTTATAATGACGTTCAGGGTTGAAGGGTTCAGCGCTTCCAAACTCGAAGAAAGAATGACCGATCTGAAGGAACAAAATATTTTCTCACCCAAGGCGGTCATTATCGACGGGTTTAATTTCGCGGAGGATTCCGGAGCCTCTCTTTCAGACCTGAAGCGTCTTGCCGAAAAACATGGTCTGCAAGTCTGGTTCAGCGCAAAAACCCATCGTCATCAAAAACCCGGGCCCGAGGGTATTCCGTCCCCTTTATCAGACATTATCGATCTTTTTGATCTGGTCATTCAACTCAACCCCGAAGGCAAAGAGATCCATGTCAAAACATTAAAGGGCAATGCTGCCGATATGGATCAACACACGCTGTTTCTGGATCCATCGACCATGCTGGTGAAAAGCAGCGGTACCGTTTAAGGCCCATCGCGCAATAACCCAAAGATGTACTATTCGAAACCTTTGAAATAAGTTTTACGGTTAATGGACAGCGGATGTCCCATGACATCTTACCGAACGCATAGAGATCTTTGCAAAACGCCGCTTTTTGCCCAATTTCTGCGCTAGACTCAAATTTTAATCCTCAAAATACTCAATGTATTCATGCGGTTAAAATTTTCGCCTTCCTAGAACTTGAACAAAAATCAGCATTTTTCAAAGGTCTCGCATCATTTCCGGGGAACCGTAAATCCGTATTTTTCATAAATACGGCCGGCTGCCGGAGACGTTATGAAGTCGATGAACCGACCGGCATTTTCAGGATGTGGCGCATGTTTTAATTTGCAAATATAATATTTGATTCGCTCTCTTTGATCAAGATCCTCCCCCGGCTCAACCACTTCGATCGATAATCCCGAAGCCTTTGCATATGCGGCTTCAGTCGCCCATACCGGCCCTGCGTCCACCGTCTGTTTTATAATTCTTAAAGGCGTTTCTCTGTGGTGAACGACCGTAAGAATGGTGGTGCCTTCGGCGCGTTTTTTCTCCATGATCCGATGAACCAGTTCATCGCCGCCGGCCTCACGATACATGTCGATGATGTGATAAGCGATATCTTCATTGGCAGGGTCGGGCTGGGATATCCGAATCCAATCTTTGCCCAAATCGGCAACGGATGTTATTCCGGTGGGATTGTTTTTGGCAACCATAAGCGCCAAACGGTTGTGAAGATAAAGGTGATAATCTTTTTGTAAAATATGGCCGGCATCTTCAAGTGTTTTCATGGCATTTTCGTTTACTGATGAATAGACATCGGCCTGAACTTGGATGATGTTATCTCTGAAAAACGCGCCGCCGGTCAATATCTGTTTAAGCTCGAGTCCGGGAGGAAGTGTTTCATAAAATATTTTTTCAATATCCGGGTATTTATTTTTAAACGCTAAAATGATCTCCTTCATCACCATGAACTGATTTCCGGCCATAAACAGCACCAGGTCCGCTTCATCCGCGATTTCCAAGTGGTGAAGATCATCCGCACGGTCAGATGGAATTACGGGGATTTTCTTTTTGCCCATAACATAACCTCATCAATTTAGCGTTCCGGGTTCCCCGTTCAGGGTTAAAGGTTGTGAAGCTGCTGATTCAAACCCCACTTCATTGTTTCTCATCTGTTTTCACAGATCAATATCTTTTATTTTTTTGACTCCTAAACCCTTATATCTTATATTTAGTGTCCATCCATAAATGAGGATTTTTGTTCAAGATCAAGGCATGCGAAAAAAATAACCACAGGCATATGTATAATATTCCGAGGATTATTTTTTGAGAATAACGCAGAGGTTGGGCAAAAAGACCATTTATGGATGGACACTATTTAAATTTAAGGAACCAAACAGCCATTTAACGACGCAACCATTAGCCAGTCAACCAATTATAACCTGTGAACCCAGAACCTTGAACCCAGAACCTTCAACATAAACATGAAAATCGCATACATACACTACCACCTCAAACCCGGCGGTGTCACCACTGTTTTAAAACAACAGATCGAGGCTATCTTCGACAGGTGCGACGTACTGGTCCTGGCCGGAAGCCCTCCCGCGTCGGATTTCCCCTGCGACGTCGTTCACATTCCGGATCTCGGATACGACATCTACAACCAAAATCCATCACCGCCTGAACACGTCGCAGACGCTGTTATTGAATCCATCTACTCAAAATGGAACGATGGGTGCGATATTTTGCACATCCACAATCCGACACTTAAAAAGAACAAAAATTTTTTAAAAATTATCAGCGCTCTCCAAAGGAAAGGGATCAGGCTCTTTTTGCAGATCCACGATTTTGCGGAAGACGGACGCCCTTTATCCTACTTCGCAGATCAGGATTATATCCACGACTGTCATTACGGCGTGATCAATTCAAGGGATTATGACATATTGGTCAAGGCAGGATTGAAAAAAGAAGGCGTTCACAAAATTTTCAATACCGTCAACCCCTTCTTGTCGGGTCGAGACCTAAAGGCGAAGACCGTCGCATCAACGGGCGATGCTTTCAAACATTACGTGCTGTACCCGGTCCGGGCGATTCGGAGAAAGAATATCGGTGAAGCCGTCCTGATGTCGTTGTTTTTCAAAAACAATGCCCCGCTTTTGATCACACTCCCCCCCAATAGCCCCGCGGATATAAAAAGTTATGAAGATTGGAAAAGATTTGTCGGCCAAAACAACCTGAATGTGGTGTTTGAAGCAGGACTGACCTATGAATATGCCGATCTGGTATTATCTGCGGATTTTCTCATCACAACGAGTATCGGCGAAGGATTCGGGTTCTCCTTTCTGGAGCCGTGGGTGGCCCGTAAAATACTTTGGGGAAGAAAGCTTCCGGACATTTGCCGAGACTTTGAAAAAAATGACATTCGATTGGACCATCTCTATACGGGACTGCACGTTCCACTGGATTGGATCGGCAAGCAAAGGTTCGCGGACATTTGGGAGGCTTGCCGCCAACATGTACGAGATGCATTCGGGGTCTCCATCGATGAAATGTCCGTTAAAACCACCTATAACCATATCGGCACCTGCGAAACCATTGATTATGGACTGCTGAATGAATCCTGCCAAAAAAAAATCATATCTGCCCTTTTATCCGATACCGCAAACCGAAAGCAAATACTCCGCCTCAACCCCTTCCTTTTAAATCCGGGCAATATATCAAATAAAGACAAATTGATACAAGATAATATGGAAGCGATACTTTACAAGTACAGCCGGCGTAATTATAAAAAAACGATAATGAGTATCTACACAAAGGTCTTCCAAAAAAACGTCCGTCAAAAAATAAATAAACCAAAGCTTTTGGCAGAATTTTTAAAGCCGAGTAATTTCAGTCTGCTCAAATGGTGCGATGATGCATGAATTCGATCATCTTTTACCCTATATCCAGCCTCTTTTACCGATTCCGACGCGCATAAAACCGGGCGGAGAGATCAAGGAAAACATTCGATGTATTCTCTTCGACATATACGGCACGTTGTTCATCAGCAGCTCGGGTGATATCAGCATCACGCAGCGGCAGTCACAGCAAAGTCGAGACTTTAAACAGTTGATAGACAAATATCATCTCAAAAAGGAACCGCAAACCGTGTTGAATGAATTTTTCTCGGCCATAGACGATGAGCATGAAAGGCTTAAGAAAAAAGGCGTGGACTTTCCGGAAGTGGAAATTGAAAGGATTTGGTCGAAAGTTCTTGAGATCGAAGCGCTTGACGAGGCCCGCACATTTGCCATGGAATTCGAGTTGATCGTAAATCCCGCATACCCCATGCCGAACCTTGAAAAGATGCTGTCGGCGTGTCGCCAAGCACATGTTCAGATGGGCATTATCTCCAATGCCCAATTTTTTACCCCATATTTGTTTCACTGGTTTTTTGATTCAGATCCGGAAGGCCTCGGCTTCAATCGCGATCTTATCTTTTACTCTTATAAAACCGGTTACGCAAAGCCGTCCACAGCCATGTTTGAAACCGCCGCAGAGAACCTCGGCTATATGGAAATTCCCGCGCATTCAGTTCTTTATATCGGAAACGACATGCTAAACGACATTCTTCCTGCAAGAAAGACAGGGTTTAAAACTGCTCTTTTTGCAGGTGACGCCAGATCGCTCCGGTTGAGAAAAGATCATCCCGAATGCCAAAACCTTTCTCCTGATATTTATGTCACCGATTTGATACAATTGCTGGAATATCTGCCATAAGCATGGCGGATAGAGCAGAGGGCATAGGGAAGCGATGGACGACCGCTTCGCTGGGAAGATGGACGAAAATACATATCAAACTTACACCCGTCTTCCATCTTTCCTCATCCATCGTCTCTTGTCTTTTCCGTTGCCTCCAACCTCAAGGGAACGAATTTCCCGGGCCTACAATGGCCGCAGGCCTACCGGGCCGGAGGCCATCGTCCATCGTCCGAGCGAAGCGGTCTTTCCTCTTGCTGGTTTTCATCCTCGAATTCGATGGTAAAGGATGTGCCGCATCCCTTGCATGACACCTTTCGCCCTGAAAAAGCTTCGGGCGTTCGATATCTGCTCTTACATGAGGGGCATATCGTTATTCTTCTATTGTCATCCGCCATCTTAAACCGCACGATTGAATAAGGTGTTAACGTCTATGATTCGTTAAAAAAACTCTTTTTCAAAAGCAAGCAGAAATCATGCCAAACATCCCTAAAACCGGACACCGTGCATTAAAGGTGGGTGTTGCCTGCCAACATTTTCGTTTGCAGGCAAGGATTGTTTAATCGAAAGGATATCTTTGTCTTATCCGAAAATCAAAAATGACATTTTTTTGACGCCATGGTGTCTAGTAAGGAAAACAGTGGGTAAGCTATTGACAAATTGGAAGTTTAATGCACTAATACCGTTGCTTCCAAGCCGGAGGATCTCTTTTTTTCTTGAAAGGAGGGGTTTATGAAAAAACAATGCGAGTTGAAACCATCGGATCTAAGATCGACCTGTGATCCTAAAATGTTCACTTTCAAAGACACCTCGGAAGTCAACCCGCTGGAAAAAGTCATCGGTCAGGAACGCGCCGTTCAAGCCATCGAATTCGGACTGAACATGAAAAGTCCGGGATATAATATATTTGTGACCGGGATTGAAGGCACCGGAAAATCGACCATTATAAAAGATATCGTTCACCAGTATGCTAAAAAATTACCCACCCCGCCGGACTGGTGTATGGTCAATAATTTCAAGGATGAATATCGTCCCAAAGCCATTTCCGTACCTGAAAAAAAAGCCATGCGATTTTCAAAAACCGTGAACAAGTTGATCGATGATCTGAAGGAAGAACTCCCAAAAGCCTTTGAACATGAATCTTATCAACAAAAACTATCTGAAGTTCAAAAAGTATTTACGGATCAACAAAAAGATATCATAAAAAAACTCGAATCATCGGCTTCGGAGCACAAAATTAAAATCAACAGGACGAAAACCGGTTATCAAACCATCCCTATTGTAAAAGACAAGGCGATCTCACCTGAAGAATTCCTTGCCCTCCCAAAGGATTCACAGGCTGAAATCGAAGAAAATATCAGCCGCGTTCAAGCCGAAATCGATGCGACAGTGCGCGAAATCAATAAAATCAATCAGTCGATGGGGTCACAAATTGAAAAGCTGATGCAGGAAATCGCGCTGTTTGTCGTGAAACAACGTATAGATGTCATCAGGGATGAATACAAAGCATGCAGGGATATATTGAACTATATAGACGAGGTCCAAGCCGATATTCTCGAAAATGTACAGGATTTTATTGCTTCCAGTGAAACCAAATCACCCATGGAAGGCCTGATGTTCCCTTCTGCCAAACCGTCATTTTTGCGTTATCAGGTCAATGTTCTCGTGGATCAAAAGGATTTAAAAGGGGCGCCGGTTATCTTCGAGACAAATCCCACGTATCAAAATGTTTTTGGTCAAATTGAAAAAAGAGCCTACATGGGAACAGTGACAACGGATTTTTCCATGATTCAGGCAGGATCACTGATAAGGGCCAACGGTGGTTATCTGATCATGGAAATCGAATCTATTCTCATGAATCCGCTCGTATGGGAAGCCCTCAAGCGCGCACTTCAAAATAAACTGCTGTTCATTGAAGATGTTACTTCGACATTGGGATTCGGCACCTCATCACTGCGCCCGGAACCGGTTCCGCTGGAGGTCAAGGTGATTTTGCTGGGCAGTTACGACCTGTTCCATCTTCTCCAAAACCATGATTCAAAATTCAATAAAATATTCAAAGTGAGAGCGGACTTTGATCATGAAGTGGCAAAAACAGATGATACCATTCAAAATTATGCACGCTTTATCGCTCGGGCCTGCAAAGAAGAAAATCTTAATCCACTGACGCCCAAAGGTGTTGCCGCCATTGTAGAATATGGTGAAAAGTATATCTCCGATAAAAATAAGCTTTCTGTTCGCTTTGGACCCATCATGGGCATTTTAAGGGAAGCCGACTACTGGGCCCGGAAACGAAACAGCAATAAAGTAACCGACAAGGATGTCATCCGGGCATTCACTGAATACAGATTCCGATATAATCTTTATGAAGAAAAAATTCATGAATCCTATGTCGATGATACCATCATGATCGATGTTAAAGGCGATGAGATCGGTCAGGTAAATGCCCTGGCGGTTTTCCAAATCGGCGACATTTCTTTTGGGCGCCCTTCCCGCATCACGGCGGAAACGTACATGGGCAAACAAGGGGTGGTAAATATCGAGCGCGAGGCAAAGCTCAGCGGGAAAACACATGATAAAGGCGTTTTGATCCTTTCCGGCTATCTGGGCCGAACCTTTGCCCAAAGTTATCCCCTCAACCTATCCATCAGTATCACCTTCGAACAAAGTTATGGCGGCATCGACGGGGACAGTGCTTCATCCACGGAATTGTATGCCATTATTTCGAGCCTCTCCGGCATTCCCATCCACCAGGGAATTGCGGTAACCGGTTCTGTGAATCAAAAAGGGAAAATTCAGGCCATCGGTGGTGTAAACCAGAAAATTGAAGGGTTCTTCGATGTATGCAAAGCCAAAAAACTTACCGGCAGGCAAGCGGTTATGATTCCCAATGCCAATGTCAAAAATCTCATGCTCAAAAGGGAGGTCATCGATGCCGTTAAAGCAGGAAAGTTTCACATTTATCAAGTCTCGACGGTTGAACAGGGCATCGAAATCTTGACCGGCGTTCCGGCGGGAAAGCCAGATGAAAACGGTGATTATCCCGACGATACGGTCTTTGGGAAAGTACAGGCCAAACTCAAGCGGTATTTGGAACGTTCATTCGAGTTGAAAAAACAGTTTGATTCGCAAAACGAAACAAATGGATAGCTTTTGACAGCACTGCCGCTTCAGGCATAAGTAAATTTCTGGCTGCAAGAACTCGTGAATAAGGGCTCATAATGAAAGGACCTTTTATTTTTAAAGGATAAATTTATGAACGTTCTCCCCACATCCATCGAGGGACTCCTCATCATCGAGCCGAAGATCTTTAAAGACAGACGCGGGTTTTTTATGGAGACTTACAACCGGCAAAAATATGAGGCAGCCGGTATTACCGACGCTTTTGTACAGGATAATTTGTCCTATTCGCTGAAAAACACCATAAGGGGGCTTCACTTTCAAATCCGTCATTCCCAGGCCAAATTGGTTCAAGCGGTTTCCGGCGAAATTTTTGATGTTGCCGTTGACCTTCGCCCCGGATCGGCCACCTTCGGGAAATGGACCGGCGCGCGCCTGTCTGATAAAAACGGGCGCCAGCTGTACATTCCAAAAGGTTTTGCCCACGGCTTCTGTGTGCTGAGCGAATTTGCGCTGTTTCATTATAAATGCTCGGATTTCTACGTGCCGGATGATGAAGGCGGCATTATCTGGTCTGATCATGATATCGGGGTCAAATGGCCGGTTGAGAACCCGGTTATTTCTGAAAAAGACAAACAGTATCCAAATTTTTCCAGCCTTTCCCCCGATCAATTGCCCTCTTTTTGAAGGGCTCTGTGTTCAGGGTTCGGATTTCAGCGGTTAAAAGGTCAAAGTTTCGGGAGAAATATGCGCTACCTTAAAGCCTGGAACCTGAAAACTGGAACCGCCGTACTCTGAACCCTGAACACTTAGCTGCTAAAGGAACGATATGAAAGGCTACATTCAGGTGTACACCGGCAACGGAAAAGGAAAAACAACCGCAGCGTTGGGCCTGGCCGTGCGGGCAGCCGGCGCCGGACTTAAGGTGTATATCGCCCAGTTCATTAAAATGGGCGAATACAGTGAAATCAAAGCACTTGAACGATTCAAAGATTTAATAACGGTCGAGCAATTCGGAAAGGGCCGGTTTATAAAAGGCACCCCTTCCGACTCGGATATCGAAGGCGCGCAAGCGGGAATCAAAAAAGTCAAACAGATCCTTTCTTCAGGGCAACATCATGTTGTCATTCTGGAAGAAGCAAATGTCGCCGTGACGCTCGGGTTGTTGACCGTGGACGATCTGATTGAAATTATGATTGAAAAACCCGAAAATGCGGAGCTTGTCATAACGGGCCGCGGCGCGGATCCCCGGGTGATCGATAAAGCCGACCTGGTGACCGAAATGAAGGAAATCAAGCATTATTTCCAAAAAGGCGTCGCGGCCAGGATCGGTATCGAAAAGTAACCCCGGATCGGACAAGTCCGTGGGTTCCGCTTTCTCGCGTAACGATTTTGGCGGAGCGACTTCGTCATTTCAATGATTTAGCAGTGGGGGAAACCGCGGCTCCCGCAGGTTTTTTTGCAGGAGAACGCGGAGGGGGCAGGAATGCCACCGCTGCTAAATCATTGAAATGACCAGGCGCGCAGACGTCATAGTGAAGCGGGAAAACGGAACCCACGGACATGAACGGTAGTTCTAATCATCCTGATCCATCAACTTCATGGCCGATTCAAATTTTTTACCGACCAGCAGGGTCATCTCCGCCGCATCTTCCAGCAATCGAGCCGCTTCATTCTTGTTTTTCTCTTTTGCTTTTTGCGCCCAATCCGTGTATGTTCGCGCATGATCTTCGTTGTGCTTGATCCAGTGATCGAGCAATTTGATCATTTTTTCTTCAAATGATAACGTGCCTTTTACATCATGATCGTGATGATGATGGTGGGTCATTTATCTTCTCCATTCGAGTTTGTTCGGAAAATCGCGAAGTAACATGAATTGACGAGAATATCAACTATTAATCAGGACATTCATTGGCGTTGATTCGCGTCCATTCGTGGTAACATTTTATCGTCAAAATGCAATTGCCTTATGAGATCGACCGGATTCAGATTCGATAAAAAAATCGCCATCCTGTTTCTTTTAATCTTCGGCGTGTTTTTAGGAAGTATGGTCGGATTTTTTATCGCTTTGACAAGAGATCTTCCGGAAATTCGAAATCTTGAATCCTTCAAACCATCATCCGTCACCCGAATTTACTCTTCAGAAGGCGTGCTCCTTACGGAATTCTTTCTGGAAAAACGGGACCCCGTGCCCATAAAAATCATTCCCAATCTTTTAAAAAAGGCCCTGCTCGTCACGGAAGACAGAAGTTTTTACAGACACAGCGGTATCGATCTTAAAGGAATTTTCAGGGCCGCCTTTCGAGATATCAAGGCCGGCCGATTTGTCGAAGGCGCCAGCACCATCACCCAGCAACTTGCCAAAACACTCTTTCTCAAACCCCGCAAAACCTTTTTGCGAAAAGCAAGGGAAGCGTTCCTTTCTTTTCAAATAGAGCGACGGTACACAAAGGATGAGATCCTGGAGCTTTACTTAAACCAGGTATATTTCGGCAGCGGCGCTTATGGCGTCGAGTCCGCCGCCAAAATTTATTTCGGCAAGTCGGTGAGTGATTTAAATCTCCCGGAATGCGCCCTGCTGGCAGGTCTTCCCAAATCCCCTTCCCGGTACTCTCCGTTGGTGGATCCGAATCTTGCGATAAAGCGCAGAAATATCGTTTTGAAACAATTAATGGATACCGGCGTTATCACCCCCTTCGACTACGGCATCGCAATAAAAAGTCCTTTAAACCTTGCGAAACAGAAAAATACATCGATCAAAGCGCCTTATTTCGTTGAATATGTAAAAGAATTTCTTGAAAATACCATTGGGTCATCCAGATTATATAAAGAAGGTCTCAAAGTCGTAACAACTCTCAATTATAACATGCAGCAGATGGCTGAACGCGCTGCGGAAAAAGGTCTTTCCAATCTTGAAAAAAGAATGAAGCGCCGGGGAATAAAGAATCCCGACCCCCAATGTGCGCTCCTCTCCCTGGACGTGGCATCCGGCGGTATTCTTGCGATGATCGGAGGCAGAGATTTTTCGAAATCCCCCTTCAACAGGGCAACCGAAGCCAGGAGACAGCCGGGATCGGCTTTTAAACCCATTGTTTATGCTTTTGCCATTGAGCAAGGGTTTGCCCAAAATAAAATCATCCTCGACGCGCCGGTGGCGTTTAATATCGGAAACCGGAAAACATATTGGCAGCCCAAAAATTTTTCCGGGTCATACGAAGGTGAGATGACCCTCAGAAAGGCGCTGGCACTTTCAAAAAATATTCCGGCGGTAAGACTCATCGAGATGCTGGGTCCTTCTTCAGTGGCCGGATTTGCACATACCCTGGGGATTGCATCTCCCCTGGATCAAAATCTTTCCCTTGCTCTTGGGACATCGGGTGTGACATTGATGAATTTAACCGCAGCCTATTCTGCTTTCCCGAACAACGGGAAATTCATTGGACCTTACGGTGTTACGGAGGTTGTCGATAAAGCCGGACGTGCGGTATGGCGTGCAAAACCCGGAGAAAGAATCGTCATCTCCAGGGCAGCCGCCGCCATTATGACGGATATGCTTCGCAATGTCATTCAAAACGGCACCGGCCGGAAAGCAATAATCATTCAACGGTCCATTGCCGGAAAAACAGGAACGACCGACGAATTTAAGGACGCCCTCTTTATCGGCTTTTCCCCATCCATAACGACCGGCGTATGGGTTGGACAAGATGCGTTCACAACCCTTGGAAAAGGAGAAACCGGAGCCAGAGCAGCCCTGCCCATTTGGATCGACTTCATGACCGGAGCGCTTAATGACAAACCCATTCAATATTTCGACATTCCCGATGATGTGGTCGTCGTGCCGATCGATCCCTCGACCGGACGTCTTGCATCTGATGATGATCCGCATGCCGTCAAAGCGTTTTTTAAAAAAGGAACAGAACCGACATCTTCTCAATAAGAACCAAAGCAGCAAGCATTTGTGGCTCGCCGATCGCGACCACGGATTATATCTCATTCCACCCGAATACCAAATCAACATCAAATGCAGTTCTTCGGTTCAGACTGTTCATGGTTGTTGACTTTCCGGCACAGGTCAAGTAAAGAGTTCCTGCGTGTTTATCAATAGCGAGGAGAATAATGATTCGAAAAGCCACGATCAAAGACATAAAACCGATTCATTCTTTGCTCCAACAGTACGGCCGCAAAGGGGAGCTTCTGCCACGGCCTTTGAGTGTATTGTATGATCATGTAAGGGATTTTTGGATTTATGCGGATGAAAAAGAAGGCAATATCTTAGGGTGTTGTGCCTTGCAGTTCTGCTGGGACGACCTTGCGGAGATACGGTCTCTGGCAGTGCATCCGGATTATGTGGGGCAGAGAATCGGATCAAAACTTGTCGAAAAGGTGCTTTCCGAAGCAAAATTATTTAAAATACAAAAGGTGTTTGCCCTGACGTATCGCCCCGGCTTTTTTGAGCGTTTCGGTTTTGACCGGATAGACAGGTCGGAACTCCCCATAAAAATTTGGGCGGATTGTATCATGTGCATCAAATTTCCGGACTGCGACGAGATCGCAATGATGAAGGAATTGGGCTAAGTGTATATAATGTTCATTGGTAAGGGCGGGTATCTCCAGATGCCCGGTTTCGGCATTATATGCTGCCCCCCTACACTCAACCAGTTTAAGTCGGGTTTAATCTCTCTCAGTTTCCCGTCGTCAGGCGGACGGGCATGATTCGTAAAGGCGTAAGTCGCCTGAAAAATACAAGTGCCGCTGTTTTCCTCTCGTCTGAGAATATAATTTTTATTAAATGTTCGGGTTTTCATGTTATTTGCCAGGGCAATCTGTTCTATTTCGCTTTCATCAAGTTTTATCAGAACCGATTTCGAGGCCCCCCTTTCGGATATCCGTATCAAAGCTCTCGACTCGCTGCTTGCGGCATAAACCGTCGAAATACACCCAATCCTCTTCAGATACTGAGACGCCACAATAGCGGCCGTTCTTCTGCCGCCCACCTCAAATGGAAGACAATAATACTCAAAAAATTTTTTTTGGACGTCTATGGCATACTTATCCCCCTTTTCATACAAATCTTTCGAGATATAGCGAAGACTCATCGCCAGATCCTCGGCAGCATCTGCAATGGGCCAGTCGATTTTCACATGAAAGTGGGTAAGGCTGTATCGGTTCTTTTTATTTACGGCCGGGTCCCTCTGGATCAAAAGTGCATAATCTACCGAGATCATAAGTTGAAGCAAATCGTAAAAATGAACGGATTCTAAATATTTTTGACTTCTGTCAAATTTATCCGAAAGCGGCAGGGGTTCGTATCGCAGAAGATTGTTTTTGTTAGTCCTGTTGGTTCTGAAAAACCGGATATACTTCTTGTGCATTGCCGGAATACTATCTTCTACAAAAATAACCAGGAAACAATTTTGACATTCATGCTCGACAGCCGGAATGCGCGCGCGAGGCTTCAATTCGCGCTTTTCGACAAACGGATAAGGGATATTTTTATTAATAAAATTATTATAAGAATCGATCAGCGAATACTGAATCAGCTGCTGATCAAGTTCATCCCTGAGCAATTCATAATAAGAACGCCTTAACCTGTTTTCCTGACTCAGCTCTTCCCTGACAGACCAGAATGCCACTCCCCTCTCCTTTCGGTATTCTCTGATGGATAGGTTTTGCGTAATCTTTCTAATTTTTTCTTTCTGATAGCATTATTTCAAACATTCGTCAACGCTCCCCTGTCATCATTTTCCGTTAAATTTTTCAAGCCATCGATACAGGGCTTCCCGATATTTGTACCCCAAAAAAATAATAATCAGACAAAATCCCATGATCAGGGCAAACAACCCGTATTTCTGCTCGAAGACATATGAGCCCTGAAGACTGAGCATCAATGTTCCCGGCATACGTCCGATACCGACGATGATAAGAAAGACTTTTAACGGCAGTGTGCTCAAGCCTAAAAACAGACATAAATAGTCTTTTGGAAAACCGGGAATGACAAACAGGATAAACAAAACCATCGTTCCCTGGCGTCTGACCATCTTATCCATCCGATCCAGCTTGGCCTCAGGAATCAGTTTTCGAACATAGCGTGTTCCCAAAAAACGACCGATTGAAAAATTGATCCACGATCCTGCAGTGAGTCCGATGCTTGAATATAAAAATCCTCCCGCAGTCCCGAATAAAAAGCCTCCGATAAAACCGGTGGCCTCTCCGGGAATCGGCGCAAAAATCACCTGAAGGATCTGGATGAGGATAAAGACGAGCGGCGCCCAAGGGCCGAACGACGCCACATAAGATTTGATCTGCTCTCGATCCGAAAAAAGGTGGTAGTAATAAACGGTCTTTTCCCACAAAAATTGCCGGTACGCGTATCCTGCTAAAAATAAAACGCAAACAACGG
>JAJDND010000213.1 GCA_022340885.1 Desulfobacterales bacterium
TTTTAAAGCAGATCGTTTCTCTTCACGAATCGGGCTGCACGATTATCGTGGCGGCCCACGATCTCGAAGATATCATCGCCTATGCGGATCGACTGTTGATTATGAAGGACGGCCGTATTGTCAGGGAAGGATTGCCGGCTCAACTGCTCGGAGAACTGGAAGCTTTCGGCGTCAGGGAGCCGTTGTCTTTACAACTGGGGGTTAAGAATCCATCATGGCTGAATTGAACGTTTTGGGTTTTAGAGCCGGAGATTCAGTACTTCACCGGCTGGATGTTCGCTTTAAACTGATGTTTTTTGTTCTCATCAGCCTTTCGATTCTAAAGGCGGATGTCTTTTCACTTTTTTTGTTGACGATAACGTTGACGGCGGCGTTCATCCATATTGGATTGCCGATAAAATCGGTCTTGAAAGACCTTCGCTATATTTTTTTTCTCCTGCTGTTTGTCTTTGTCGCCCGATCACTATCTGTCCCAGGTTCCCCTGTCATTGAGATCAAGACGATTACCGTCACCCGGGAAGGGCTTTACCAGGGGGCTGTTGTATGCTGGCGTTTGTTGATTGTGATCCTGACCGGGGTGGCGTTTGTTTTGACCACAAGGCCGTCTGAAATCAAGGCTGCTGTGCAGTGGCTGCTGAAGCCCTTTCCGGGGATACCCGAAAAGAAGATTGCCTTCATGATGAGCCTCACCGCGCGGTTTGTCCCCATTATATTCGACCAGGCCAAAGAGACCCTGGCTGCCCAGAGAGCAAGGGGAATCGAGAGCCGGAAAAGCCCCGTGTACCGGTTGAAAATGCTCGGCATCCCCCTCATGCGTCGAACCTTTGAACGGGCGGACAGAATCAGTCTCGCCATGACGGCCAGATGTTATTCTGAAAACAGAACCGATCCCCGGCTTTCTTCAGGGTTAAGGGACTGGATCGCACTGACCGGCGTGGTTTGTTTGTGCCTGATCATTATATTTTAAAAGTGTTTATAGTGAACCAAAATCAAAGTCGTAAACTGTTTTAAACTCCCAATGGAGATAACAACCAAGTTTAGAGCAGCGGGCTAGCGAGGCGCATCATATTTTTCATGATAATGTACCAGCCGGGAATCGTTTTTTTGCGGCAGGATGATAATGACCCTGACGCCGCGTCGGGCAGCCGAAACCAGCGCGTTAAAAATGGCTTCGTCGGGGAAAAATAGGGTGTTGTGATAACCAGTTCACTCTGGGCGGCATATAGGGTCATCATCAGCAAGTGATAAATTCTGCCGCCGTAAATACCCGGACCTGATGGGATTACCTGCACATCCGCCGTTCCCGGTTGCGTATCGTCCGCCTGCTTTTTTATCTCCGGCAGGGCGACCGGACCGGAGTTCGTCTCCAGTTCCCAGTCCCACGCGAATAGTGCGCTTAAGAGATAGACGGCGGGCCCCGTGATTCTAACCATGGCGTCTACCCATTCCCCCACGCCGGCATCCTGTTTGAAAAAGCGGGGATCCACGAGATTGAGGCTGCCGGTATAGGCCGTCTCATTATCGATCACGACAATTTTGCGGTGGAGCCGCAGGTCCATGCGTGCCTTAAGTGCGCGCAAGGGACCGAGGAGCAGAGCTGCCGCTACCTGGATGCCTTTTTCGCGCAGGTGCCGGGCCACTGTGCTTTTTAGAAACTGTCTGTTGCACTAAAATATGTGTAGAAACAGATATATCCATGCGGCATTCCCCTCAAAAAATACAGAAAAAGTTGCCCCCGTCTTTCTTCCGGTTTATCGAGTCCGGCCAGTTGCAGATATTCCGCACTCATGACAACATGAAATTCGACATCGGCATTGAAGGTTAAAAACCAGGGGTCTGCCGGCGCCGGAACCATGGACGAGCTTTTGTTTACGATCATTTGAGATAATACGAATGATGAACCCGCATTCTAAGATCTGACAAGGCAGGAAATTTATCGACAGTATGGATAATCTGATGTGATATCAAATTATTAAACCATCATTGTATTCCGCGCAGGCTCTGGTTTTGGTCAGATTGGCAGACTTAAAAATGACACGTATTATAAAGTATACTATGGCAATAAAAAATAAAGTCGAGCATTGAAGGAGATTAGAAGTGGTTTCAAAACCTCCCCTCGGGCTCAATCTTCCATCTTCGCGATAGCTACGACGGGACAAGCTGTGTTGGACTGAGCCGTTCAATCCTCGAAATATTAACGATATTCCTGCGGTTTCCCGTGCCAGTCCGCCTTGACATAAACCCGATTGAAGGTTTTGATACCACCTCTAGTTATCTATGCTCCCTTCAATGGGAACAAGATTCAGCAGTCTCATTTGCATCGGCGTCACAAAATCGCTACTCAAAATTATTTTAAGCATAATTCTTATTGACATTCCGAAATTCTGCCGTTAATTATTATACTTTTTAAGGGGCCGTTAACTCAGTTGGTAGAGTATCTGCCTTTTAAGCAGAGAGTCGCGCGTTCGAGTCGCGCACGGCCCACCAATGACAAATTCGATACTATTTTAGCTCGCGTCCCCATCGTCTAGCCAGGTCCAGGACACCGGCCTTTCACGCCGGCAACAGGGGTTCAAATCCCCTTGGGGACGCCAATAAAAACAAATAGTTATAAAACTTGTTCATTGCCGTTTGGGGAGGTGGCGGCTCCTCAGACGGCTTTTTCTTTTTTGGCGCTCTTGTTGTCACTCTGGCGCTTTGATTTAAATTTTAAGACCTTAGCGTTTTTAGGCGTCAAATCCTCCAACGCTTCCCTTACTCTTTCCAACCCGAGGCTTCTCAAGTAACGATCAGTCGTGTTAGCGCTCTTGTGTCGAAGAATGGCTTGGATGACGGCTACCTCGTATCCAAGATTGTACAGGATGGATGCAGAAAGATGCCGTATTGCGTGAAATCCAAATCGTTTAACCTTTACTCGATCACAGAGCCGCCGCATGAACTGAAGACGATACATGAAAGGCTGGCCATAATGTTCACGACAAAATTCAGTTTTGTCGAGACACAGAAAAACGTGTGGCTGATCTTTAATGGGCCTGTGCTCCCACCACCACATTAATGACTTTCGCAATTCCTTGGTCATGGGCAACCAGTCAAACTCAAGGATTCCCCCTCTTCGTTTCCTGGTCCAGAGCCTGATTCTGTTATTGCCAAAATCCACATCTTCCCATGTGAGACGAAAAATTTCGCCGCGTCGGGCTGCCAAATGCAAAAACGACAGCAGCATGACTTTGTCCTGACCTTCCGCAACCTCATATATTTTCCAGAAATCCTCTTCAGGGGGAACATATCGAGGTTGTCTGACCTCTGGCATTCTTTCAACGAGGCAAGGATTCGGTCCGGGCAACGGGGGGGTCATATATTTCATGCCCCAGTTCCATGCCGCCACCAAATTTTTTCTGTCTTTGTTAGCAGCATATCCAGACCTTTTTTCCTTTTGCGCCAGAATGTATGTCATAACATCGGCCATTTTTACCTGGATGACAGGTGTGACAGGATCAAACTCTTTCAAAAAGCGCTTGAACGCAGACTGTTTTTCTTTATAGGTCTTGATTGAAAACTTCGACTTGGCATAGTCCAGATAGCGCTGAGCCCAATCATCGATACAAACCGTGCCTGTCTTCTTTGACCAGTCGCTCACGGGTTTTCGCCGCATCTTGGCTTCCCAGTCCATTGCTTCCTTCTTCGTATGAAAGACTTTGTTCTGTCGTTCCCTGTCCTTCCTCACCTGGG
>JAJDND010000214.1 GCA_022340885.1 Desulfobacterales bacterium
GACCTTATGGGGTATTTTGTCGAGCACGCCGTTCAGGCTGCCCGTATGATCCATATGACCGTGGCTCAGGACAATGGCCTCTATTTCTTCGGGGTTTATCCCGAGCTGCGTCATATTATACAACACGCCCACCTTTGTGTAGCCGGTGTCAAAAAGGACCGTATGCTTATCGTCTCCTTGAAAGACCGTAACGAGCAAAGAAAGACCATGTTCCGCCAATAGTGTATCGGGATTGATTTGGCCCTGCTTTGCCAGCGGGGGACGGAGGACGAGATCCGTACTCGGGAGTAAGAGATCCACATAATTGTCCATCAATGTGGTGACTTCAACACGATCCACTGTTTTTAAGGAAACGGACGGATTTTGTTTCATGGTTTTTTCTCCATTTGCTGCAGTTGATCCCATGTCGCTTATCTCTTTGGGCAGGAAAATGACGAGACAGAAAAAAAGTCGATTTATTGTTTATGTCAAAAACACCTGCATGTAAAGAGATTTATTCTCTCCCGAAAACGTCCTGAGACAATATATTCCATCGCTATAAATGAAAAAACCCCTCCCATGCCGAAGCATGGGAGGGGTTTTGGTTCATCATCCTTTTTTGCCGGACGTCGTTTATTTGGGGGGCCTCAAATGACGGCGCAACAGCTTGCCGGTGGGTGTACGCGGCAACTCCGTCCGGTATTCAATGGCTCTGGGGAGTTTGTAAATGGCAATGTGGTCTTTCAAGAATGTTTTGAGTTCTTCGAAAAATTCATCGCTTCCCTCATGCCCTTCCTTGAGTACTATAAAAGCCTTGGTAATCTGACCCTTTTCAGGATCGGGAACACCCACGACACCGGCCTCGGCAACGGCCGGATGTTTTTCGATGGCTTCTTCTACTTCGGCAGGACCGATGCGGTATCCGGAGCTCTTGATCATGTCGTCTTCGCGGGATACAAAGAAGATATTGCCGTCCGCTTTCATGTATACGGCATCCCCCATCTGGTTCCAGCCATTGACCACACCTTTTTTCTGGGATTTGAGGAGTTTATCATCATTCTCGTAAGGTTTCCAGTACAGGCTTCCCGAGGGGCCCTTGATAACCATGCTGCCGACTTGATCCGGCTCGCAGTCATTCCATTCGGGATCGACGACCTTACACTTTACACCGGGAAGCGCTTTTCCGATGGAGTCGGGCATGGGCTCGGAATTCATGGTGTTGGAGGTTACCAGATGGAGCATTTCAGTGCCGCCCAGACCTTCCCAGATGGGCAGGCCGGTCAGTTTT
The DNA here is from genome assembly GCA_022340885.1 of Desulfobacterales bacterium. GTDB lineage: Bacteria > Desulfobacterota > Desulfobacteria > Desulfobacterales > UBA11574 > UBA11574. The sequence continues at coordinate 1,268 of JAJDND010000214.1, forward strand.
TTCCAAGCAGACAGGGTCTCGGAACCCAAAGCATCGCCGCCAGAGGTGTAAAGACGAATTGAGCTGGTGTCGTAATCCTTGAATTTGGGGAACTTCATCATAGCGCGGTAGCCGGTGGGCAGACCGGTGAGAATAGTGATTTTGTGTTTCTGAATTAGGTCCAACATGTCCGGTGGTGTGAATTTTGGAATCAGTGATATGGCTGCACCGCCTTCAAAAGGCATAAGAGTAAAAGTTCCAAAGCCGGCAGCAAATGATACCGGGGCAGCTCCGCCCAAAACATCACCGGGTTTCATCTTGTAAACATGTCGGTTAACCAATTTGGTTTCAATGACAATTGGTTTGACAAAGTGAACACAGCCCTTGGGCATGCCGGTGGTACCGGATGTATAGAGCATAATGCCGATGTCAGTACCCTTTAGCATGGTGGCTTCCAGATTAGCGGAACCGGCCGCGAGCATTTCTTCATAGACCATATTTCCGGCAGCCTTTACTTCATCGGCATTGCCGCCGATGGTGATGACTTTGGTGCCGAACTCAAAATTGGGTTTGGCAACTTCAACCGGAGGCATGAGCGGGGCATTGACAATAAAAAGTTTCATTTCAGCATTGTTGGCCACAAATGCGACCTCTTCACCGGACCACAGCGGTGATGTTGGAACAGGAATGGCGCCGATTTTTTCAATGGCAAAGATGGCCACCAGAGCTTGAATGGAATTTACCAGACGAATACCCACGCGGTCCTGGGATTCAACCCCGGCATCTTTGAGGCTGTTGCCGAATTTATTCACCATCTCCTGGAGCTGTGCATAAGTGACGACCTTGTCCATGAACTTGATGGCGGGATTGCCGCCTCTGCCTTCTCGAATATGGCGGTCGAGCAAAAAGTCGGCAAGATTCAATTCATCCGGAGTATCTGCAAACTCTTCTGGAACCACATATTCCGGCCACGTATCTTTTGGTGGCAGCATATTTTCCGGTATTTTACCCATAGCATAAACCTCCCATAGTTTGATTGTTGTCTGATTGCAAGCCATCTCAAAAATACATCTAACGCTCAATTACGGCGTTACGAGCCTCTTCAAAATGCTCACATACCGTCATGTGTGCTGCGCTTTTTCATCGGCTCGTGCCTTGTCCTTGAACGTAATCTGGATTTTTGAGATGGCTTGCAGTAACATGCCTATTTTTCCACAGCCGGGCGTGTTTCCCGTTTATCGTCTGCAAAATTAAGTTTTAGATTCCTGGCAGACGTTCGAGTTCTGCGACCGGCTAATTTTTAACGTTCACCTCCTTTCTGAAAATTGTTGAAAATGTTGTGATTGATTTAAACCATTTTTATATGCCTATCGGCCAAAAGCGACACGTGCATCCTATAGATAACTCTCAAACATTTGCGTATAAGATATCCGAAAACAAATTGCAAGGTAAAAAAAGCATTCGTTATTTAAGCATTTTTGTCCGGTACACCGTTGATGAAAAATGTACCATCTTTGTGCGGAGGTGATTTCATAACAATTACCTTATAAAGTATTCTGCGATGTGTCATATCCCACATGTTGTATTTTTAGCCATCTTCGAAGGGATCAAAAAAACATTTGGACCTTTCTTTTCGATCCTGACTCGGACAAGAAGTATTTCAAAGAAGAGGATGTATAAATCCTTGTCATCCAGGGCTATAGTGAAAATTTTCGGAATTTTTTGAATAAAATTCATTTTTTACTCTTGACAAAATTTTTAAAGAATTTTAAAAAAAACACTGCACTGAATCAAATTCACTTGTCGATTTTTTAAGATTAACCCGGCTCAAATGCTGCATTCACGAAATAGTATTCAATCATAATTCATCGTTCATTTTTCAATGTTTCATCGATTCTAATTTTATTACCCAAAGGAGGTGATGCACGATCTTTGCGCTTTCCGAATAAGATGGAAAGAAAAACGACCCGCCGAATCACTATTCAGATTACTGAATAAAGTATCCATTCGGCTGTTGGAAAGATCATACGCTATCGACATGCAAGGGTCGTTTTAATATGATCGCCGCTTGGCGTCGAACTTCAAAAAGAAAGGAGGTGGTAACATCAGCAGGGAGGAATTATTGCCGTTCCTCTGATGCTTAATACAACTCTGGATAAATTCTTCAGTGGAATTTAAACTTTTTTTGGAGGTAAAATATGGCAGAAAAACGAGATATTGAGATAAACAGCCGGGCCGACACCATAGGTCTCATGGATATGGATGTCAGACCTTATCCGGTCACCCCGCCGCCTCCCTACGAGCAGGTCAAACCGGTGTACGAAAAACGGAAGGCGCTGGAGTTCTGTGAGTGGGCTGAGGAAAACCTCAAATTTGAAAAAAGGTACGGCAAAGATGAGTCTCTGTCGCATCTCAGGGTGCTGGATATCGGCCTCTGGCGACTGGGTCACAAGTTTGCCACGTCTCTGTTCGGCGAAGCCGGGGCCGAGTGTGTTTCCATTGAGCCGCCCGGCGGCGATCCTTTGCGGAAACTGACGCCCTTTGGCCGTGAAGAGTATTTGCTGGAAAATAAAGAAACCGGTGAAAAGTGTGGTATGGAGTTTGTCTGCGAGACAGTGAACACGCACTGCATCACCCTGGATGTAGAGACCGCGGAAGGCCAGGAAATTTTCAAGAAAATGGCGTCCAATGTGGATGTGTTGATTGACGGGATGCCCCCCGGCTATATGGATAACCTGGGGATCGGTTACCGGCAGCTCAAGGACGCCAACCCCAAGATGATCTACGTCTGGGTGGGGATGCTCGGGCAATGGGGCCCCTGGAAGGACAAGCAGTCCAAGTTCGGCCAGTGGGAACTGGAACCATTTGCCAGTTGTGCCAATTCCTGGGTCCACAATACCGGTTTGGCCCAGGACCTGCTGCCCCGCGGCAGGGGCGGCGACCCGACCCGTTCGGGGATCTGGCTGGCCGACTATGTGGCCGGCGCCCAGGCATTTCTGAATGCCAATGCCGCCCTATACTGGAGAGACGAATTGAACAACACCGGCCAGATGATCGAGGTCACCGGCGCTGAAACGCTGTTGGATATCATCGACTTTGATATTACCTGGTACGGGTTCAATGCCAGTATCAAGGGCCGATCCGGTGGCTGGGACCCCAACCTGAATCAGTATGCCTGGAACCCCTGCAAGGACGGCTACATGATGATCGGTGGTCAGACCGATAAACTGTGGTATAATATCGGCTTTTGCTTGGAGCGCGATTACCATCAGTTCGGCCGGCTGATTCATGAAGATCCGTTCCTCAAGGAGGTCGGGGCCAGGAACGCCCTGCACGCTTTGATCAAAACCTATTCTGTAACCACCCGGTGGCTCAGAGACCAGTGCAGGGTCGAAGCCGAAGCCAAGCTGCTCGAGTACCAGTTGGCAGCCGGACCGGTTATGTTCATCGACGAGGTCGCTGAGTTCCCGCATTTCAAATACCGCCCCTGGCAGTATGTGCAAGAGACCGACTACGGCCCGCTGCTGATTGCATCGAGTCCGGCATCCTATCAGGTGCGTGCACCGTTCCGATGCAAATGGATGGGCAGAGATCTTGGCGCAGACAACTATGAAATCTATATGAAGTGGGTTGGAATGAATCAGACCACGTTGAATGAATTAAAACAGAAGGGGGTGATATAATGGCAAAAGACCCAAGAGTAACACGCATAGAAGACCTGCCAGGCCCCAAAAGTCAGGGTGAGATGGATGAGATGAAGATGCCTTATGAAGAGTACTGCAAGAATCTCTTCGATGTGGGCAACGAGCACACCAAGCCCGAGGCACTCAAAGGCATCAAGTGGCTAAGTTGCACCATGTATATCTTCACGCCCCATTCTGTAGCCAACCTGGCCGAACTGGGTGCCAAGGTGGTCAAGATCGAAATGCCAAGGATGGGGGATGCCATGCGGCATACCTCTCCGTTCAACGAGTGCTATTTGTATCCGCTCCATGACACGCGTCCCATGACCGGCACCGGTCTTGGGTTTACCAACGCCAACCCCAACAAGTACTTTTTGACCATGGACTACCACATCCCCGAGATGGTGGAAGTCTTTTACGGGCTGGTGAAAAAGTTCGACGGGCTCACCGAGCTTTACAGGCCGGGAACCCTGGACAAGTGGAAAATGAGTTACCGCTACCTTTCCGAAATCAACCCCCGGTTCATCTATGTCTGGGGCGGTGGTTTCGGGTATGGTCCCAAGATTTTCGGCGGTTCCTATGACATTCTGGGTCAGGCCCATGCAGGACTTGCCTCGGTAACCGGTATGCACGAGTACATGGGCGGCCATTGTACCAAGCAGACCAACTGGGTTATTGACTGGCAGTCCGGGAACATCATCACCTGTTCGATTCTGGCGGCCATCCATCATCGCCGCAAGACCGGACTGGGCACCATGATCGAATTCTCCCAGGTACAGGTTCCCACCCGCATGCTCGGACATACCCTTCCCATGTACGGCAAGTTCGGTATCGTCCGCCAGCGCTGGGGCAACTGGGACACCCAGCTCTGCGCCCACGGCATCATCCTGTGCGGCAAATCCGATTTTCCGGATGCTGACAATCCCCAGGACAAATTTGATGCCAGATATGTCATGGTCAGCGCTTTCCAGGATGCAGACTTCAAGGAACTGTGCGCCATTACCGGCATGAACGATCTTTACGAAAAGTATAAATCTCACGACAAACGGGTCGAAGGTGAAGCACAGGTCGAAATCTACGGCGCACTGGAAAAATGGGCCGAAGACAAAAGCCGGTCCGAAGTTGCCAAGATCCTGCAGGATGCCGGTATATTGGCCGAACCGGTCCGAAACGACCGGGAGGTTTACGAGAGCGAGCATTTCAGGGAAAGAGGCACGGTCCGATGGCTGGACGATCCTTTGTTCGGCGATATGCTGGTCCACTGCGGTTACAGCTGCGGTCTGATGGAAAAGACCCCGCGACGGATCAACTGGCACTGGCGTCCGGTGGGTGCGGACAATAAAAAAGTCTACCAAGACTGGCTCGGCGTACCGCAAAGCACAATTCAAGAGTGGTATGACAAGGCCTGGATATAACAAAGGAGGTGGTACAGTGTGTGATATAATTTGGTGCAAAAAAGAAGTGGATGGAAAAGATTGTGACACCATTAACTACCTCGACCCATACTATTTCTGGAATTGGGAAGGCACGATTGCTTGTGCCGAGTGCGGTACGGTGTACTACATCTACATGATCAATGGCTTTATGTACAAGGGCCCTGATGAGAGACCCGGTGAGAAGCCCGACATTCTGCCGCTGTATGCGGACAAGCCCTATGACGGCTATTCCAACTACAGACCCGGTGTCGAGGGCCGCACCCGGCCGTACCAGTGCATGCCGAGATCCTGGTTGACGGGTACCGCGGATATGGTCAAGTTTAGCGTTCGAGGCCGGCCCGTACGGGGATGGCGTCCACAACCGCCGTCTGCGGGATTGGCCGGACAGTTTCCGTACAACTGGGATATTCAGAAACTCACGCCAGAGGTCTGGGAAGAGTATCAACAGAAACTCTCCAAGGGCGAAGTCAAGGACTGGTAACTTAGAAAGGAGTGTCTTATGGCAGAATTAACACCTGAAGAATTTCTGGATAACATAATGATTCCGGAAAAATCGAGTGACCATATATGCTGGAACTGCACCGGTTTGAAGCCGGTTCTCAAGGGCTCCAAGTTTCCGCCCGCAGACATTATCGGCTGGTGCAAGAAGATCCACTGGCCCCATTACTGGTGTGTAGCAGACTTCAACGTGGTTAAGAAATGCTATGCCTTTGAAGCAAAGAAGAAGTAGCATGGAAGAGAATGTAATCAAGGAGCTCGATACCCTCAAGGGGATGCTGAACAACTGGAAAAGAGGTTTCTTAAGTTGGGCATCTCCAGACGGGGATAATGAATATGTGCTTTTGGAATTTACTGAAGAAATCCAGCAGCAGCTTTATCCCTATGTCACAAGATTGCTTGAGGCCAAACATCTCACCCAATCCGAGGCCAGAGAGTTCATGGATTATTGCTTCAGCCAGGTTGAAGATCTTCGCGACCAGTTGAATAAAGTGGAGACCAACGAACGTAAAAAGGAGGTTTGATATGCCTGAAAAATGTCGTGTGGGTATCTGCGGCTTTGATCCCATGCTCGTCAAAGGATATATCGCTTTGAACATGAGAGCCATTTGGTGGCA
>JAJDND010000117.1 GCA_022340885.1 Desulfobacterales bacterium
ATACAAGGAAGATGTCGTTCCGCTATAGTCGACTATGCGGAACGGCATCTGACGCAGCAGATGCGGTGAAATTGGAAATCCCGCAGGGTTTCAAATTATTGAAATTCGAAATGTCAGAATACCTTAATAATTTTGTTAAAAGTACCATTTCAAAAATTTGAAACGCTCAGCTTAGGTTAAAATAAGGCAAGACAGGCCGATGTGCATCCTTCCAATAATTACCTGCCCCTCGATAAGTTTACCTGCCCGTCGATAAGTTGCAGCTCCGACCTATTCGCTCATACAACGGGAGGAATGTAATGAGAATCCTAAGGTATCAGGGCTTCCTAAATCAACCGTATACGTGATCATAACATGCGTAGACATGCCTCCCCGTGGCAGGAAGTGAAGATAAATGACGATTTGTCATCATTCTAGACTAAGCTCAGCTTAGAGAAAAAAAGGAGTCTGAAATGCGAAAATTTAATTTTATTGTGGCCCTGATAATCTCGGCCGTGTCTGTCTTTATGGTAGCGCCTGCTTTTGCCACCCCCACACCCAGCGTCATCAAAGTAGGGACGCTGTATGCATCGAGCGGGCCTTTTGCGAGTTCATCCATGCCGGAGTATAACGGCCTCAAGTTTTGGGTGGACCAGGTCAACAAGGACGGAGGTCTTTACGTCAAATCATTCCACAAGAAAATACCTTTAAAGCTGGTTGCTTACGATGATCAAAGTGAGACTTCTACGGCAGCAACTCTCTACAACCAGCTCATAACGCAAAACCACGTCAATGTCCTTGTGGCGGATTTTGGGTCTGTTTTGACGTCTGTTGCGGTCCCCTTGGCGAAGGTACACAAAATTATGCTTTTTGATGAGACGGGAACGGCAGCCAAATTTTTTACCCCCTCCAACAGGTATGTGGTGCTTTGCAGTTTGCCGACCTCAGGAAAATGGCCTTATGCCCTGGCGGGTTTTCTATCCCACAAGAAGATCGATAGGGTGGCTGTCATTTACTCCTCAAACGATTTCGATCAATCTCAAGCCGAGACCCTTCACAGGAGACTGATCAAATCAGGAATTAAACCTGTCTACTATCATGCGGTTCCATCAAGCACGACCAACTATTCGGTTCTCCTTCACGACATCCAGGCGACGAACCCGGATGCGGTCATCGAATTCGGCTATCCCAACAACGACATCGCATTCTTGCAGGCGTATCAGTCAAGTGGTTTGAAATTCAAGATGACCTTCACCGTCTTTCCGGGGCAATTGCTGAAACTGCTGGAGACGAATGTCGGTCAGAAAACCCTCGACTATACCTACACCTATCCCACACCGCCCCTTTTGAAATACAACAAGGTAAATCTGGGCATGGGTATCGACCGTTTCGAAAAGGTGTACAAAGAAGATACCGGGAAAGAGGTCAATTTCCTGACGGTTGCGGGTTATAACACCGGCCTGATCATCCAGAAGACGCTTGAGACTTCCGGAAGCTTCAACCAGTCTGCGTTCAGAAATGCCATCGCTTCTTTTTCAGGCAAGGTGACGACACTGGATGGTACATTCAAAATCAGCAGAAGTGGCGCGCAAATTGGAGAAATGTTGCCGGTCGCCCAGCTCGTGCCGGAAAGCGGTAACAAGATAGGGGTCAATGTGGTCTATCCAAGCAAAACGAAGACCGCAAACGCCATCTACCCGGCCCCATGAGACTGATCCAGGTATTTGAAACAGGGTGTGGAATGGGTCCACACCCTGTTGTTTTATGTATACATCTGCTGATCCCCCGTGCAAACGCGGGCATCGACAATCGATGAAAAGAGACCTTTGAAAAACCCGTTCACTGGGGGCGATCGCTGGGAGGGACCTCAGGTGGGATCCGTAACGCACCTGTAGCCACCTCCAGGAGGCCGAAGAGTGGATCTTTTGGCATATACCATAATTGCCGGCATCATGTACGGCATATTTTTCGGGCTTGTGGGTTTAGGACTCAATATTATTTTCGGCGTCATGAGGATGATCAACCTGGCCCACGGCGACTTCATCATGCTTGGGGCGTTTCTGGCCTTTTGGTTGTTTTATCTCTTTGGAATCAACCCTTTGTTGGTCATACCTATTGCAACCACTGTTTTCTTTCTTATCGGTTTCCCGCTTTACTACGCCTTCGTACCCCGTCTTTCCAAATCCAGTGACCCGGAAATGCTGTCTTTCATATTGTTCTTTGGACTGTCCCAAGTCATTGAGGCCGTGATCATTCTTGCATTCGGGAACAATCAGAGGTCCATACCGTCAACCGTGTTCGGTACGTCGTCTTTTTCCATATTGGGACAATCCTTTCCGAAAGCGTGGCTGGCAACGACACTCGTTGCCTTTGCGGCCTTCATCATTATCTATTGGTATTTCAGACACACACGGCTTGGATATGCAACTCGGGCCATCATGTCAAATAGGGAGGAAGCTTTAATTAGCGGGATCGATATTGACAGAGTCTCGGCCATCGCGTTTTGCCTCGGTCTGGTTTTTGCCTCAGTGGCTGGAATTTTCAGCTACTTTATGATCGGCGCCGCTTATCCTTCAATGGGCCCGGACCTCACAACCGTCTCATTTGCCATCATCGTCCTCGGCTCTCTGGGCAGTCCCCTTGGAACCGTCATCGGCGGTTTGCTGTATGGGGTCGCTGTCATGTTCATGCAGACCTATTTTTCATCGTGGGCAAATATTCTGCCTTATATTCTACTGATCGTGATTATGCTTCTCAAGCCGGAAGGTTTGTTTGGAAAGGCGGCACGCAGTGCTTAGCAAATACTATTCAAGTTTAGGCGCTATTTTTGTAATCATATTCATCTTTGTTACACTCCCGTTTGTTTATAACAATCAATCTTTTCTGTTCAACATGATGATGTATCTGGCCCTGGCGGAAGGTCTGAATATTATCTACGGCTTCACCGGCTATCTTCCGTTCGGGTATGTGGGGTTTTTCGGAGCGGGTGCATACGGGGCATCTATCGTTATCATGTTCTTGAGGATCTCCCCATTTTTGGCCGTGCTTGCGGGGGGTATCGCTGCCGTTATCATAGGCATCATCCTTTTCCCCCTATTGAGATTATCGGGCGCCTACTTTGCCATTGCCAATCTGGCTGCATCCCAGGCGCTCTATTATCTGGTTGCAAACCCCAATTTGCAAAAAATCACCCAGGGCCCATATGGTATTGATTTGTCTTCCGTCTACAATGCCAATGCCAGCTACTATTTGATGCTGGGTGTATTGGTTTTTTCCATGCTGCTGGTGTTGTACATGAGGAAGACCGATTTCGGACTTTCACTGCTTGCGATAAAAGAAGATCGAGTAACGGCTGCACTGGCAGGGATCAACATCGTCAAGACACGAAGTATTGCATGGATGCTGAGTGCATTTGTTGCCGGTCTTTGTGGCGCCGTTTTCGCATGGTTTACGGCGGTCTTTTACCCGAGCACTGTGTTCAATCTCAATGTGAGTGTGTTCACAATAGTCTTCGTTTTATTTGGGGGCATGGGCACCATTGTGGGGCCCCTGCTGGGTACGCTGATATTGTATAGCATGTATAATTTCATAGGCATTTCAACGCCGGAATATTTTCAGCTTTTTTATGGACTTCTTATTATGATCCTGGTCCTGTTCCTCCCGAATGGGGTCGTATCCATTTTGCAGCATTGGAGAATCGATGTCCCATAGTGAAGACGTACTTCTCAGAGTTGATGGTCTGGTCAAGAAATTCGGTGAGCTCAAGGCCCTGAACGGTTTCAGCATTACTGTGGGAAAGGGCAAGATCGTCGGGCTCGCGGGTCCGAACGGATCCGGCAAGACAACCGTCATTAACGTTATATCCGGTATCTATAAGCCGGATGTCGGTTCTATTGAATTCGACGGCAAATCCATATACAGACTCCCATCCCACAAGATCGTGCACAGGGGCATCAATAGAACATTTCAGGTTCCAAAGCCGCTGGCCGGACTGACCGTGCTGCAGAATATCAGCATTGCGGCCATTTATGGATCTCAAGCCGGAAACAAGACGGAAACGGTGAAAGAAGCTCTGGAGATCGTCGGTCTCGAAGATGCAAAAGACACTCTGGCTGCAAATCTGACTCTTGCTCAACAGAAACTCCTGGGACTTGCAAGGGCTCTGGCAACAAAACCCAAAATGCTGCTCGTCGATGAGATTGCTGCAGGCTTGAGTTCACAGGAGTTGCAATGGATTGCAGATATGCTTATCCATATCCACAAAAGCGGCATTTCGATGATTGTGGTTGAGCACCTCATGGGTTTTATCGATTCACTGACGTCGGATGTTGTGGTTATGAATGCGGGCGCCAATCTGTTCAGAGGATCCATCGAGGATGCGTCTCGGAACGAGGAGGTCATTGAGGTCTTTCTAGGGAGGTAACGATGGATTTACTCAAAGTAGAATCAGTGGAGGCTGGATATGGATTGATCCAGGTGTTGTGGAGGACCAGCATAATCGTAGAGGAAAATCAATGTGTAGTTTTATTGGGTGTCAATGGTGCAGGCAAGACCACATTGCTCAGGACGATAATCGGCCTCGTCGAGGCAACGAAAGGGGACATCGTCTTCGATGGAGAAAATATAACCGGTCTGAAACCCAATGTGAGGGTTTCCCGTGGGATCGCTTATATGTCTGAATTGGCGGTTGTTCCGGACCTTACCGTGGAAGAGAATTTAAAGTTGGGAGGCTATGTGAAGAATAGAGACGACACCCGTAGAATGGCGGACAAGGCTTACGAATATTTCCCAGATCTGAAAGCTTACAGGACCAGGAAAGCCGCATCACTCAGCGGAGGCCAAAGAAAAATGCTGGGTGTCGCAAAGACACTGATGTCGAATCCAAAAATCCTTGTTATGGACGAGCCATCCAGTGGGTTATCTCCCAAATTTGTAAAAAAGGTTATCGAAATCTTGAAATTGCTGTATGAGGAAGAAAGGCCCTCCATGCTTATTGCCGAACAGAATGTTGCTTTTTTGGATCTGGCTCAGAAAATATACATTCTGGATAAAGGCAAAGTGACCTTTACCGGCAGTGTCAATGCGCTCAAAGAGAACGACACCATCAGAGAAACCTATTTCGGTATCATGCATTAACCCGATTGATGGGGGGAGCCTCCCAAGCCTGTATGCATTTGGTGATTTTTTAGGATTTTTTCGTCCGGGGGGCAGTGTCAAAAGAAAGGCCCTTCGCCGCTTCTTGGGAAAAGGTTTAGCGTGGTGCGGTTGTGCCTTTTTCATCCCGGAATTTGACGGGGCCTCAAGGAAAGAACGGCACGGCCTAACACCGCCTGACGTAAGAGGGGACGCTCATTCGCAAAAATTATCCTGTGGCATTTATGCTTTATTCAACCACCTATTCGGAAAGAATCACCTCTAATTCGTTGATAATAGAAATTGCTAATAATTTAACCATCTGATAACCTTGAAGCCGTAAGCTAACGTTGCCATTTGGATACTAAACGGTTAAAGGATGTTGCCAAGGAGCGAAATGATAGCAAACATTTTCATAATTGCATTGTTGGTGGAAAGTATCGTGCTTCACGAGATGGCGCACGGCTATGTCGCCTTGTTGTTCGGAGACAAAACAGCCAAACACCAGGGGCGCCTCACGTTAAACCCGATCCCCCATATTGACCCGGTGTGGACTGTTATCATACCGATCGCCGCTTATATTCTTTCCAAAGGGACGTTTATCATCGGCGGGGCAAAGCCCGTTCCCGTAAATCCATTTAATTATCGTCGGCCGGTCTTGGGAGACATCTGCGTCTCGGTCGCCGGCGTCGCAGTAAACTTCTTGATAGCCGTAATCATGATATTGCTGCTCAATATCGTTCAATTCATTTTCGGGGGGCCCCAGGAAACACTTGCCGTGCACGTGCTGCTGAACGTGGCGCTCCTTAACATTGTGCTGGCCATGTTCAACCTGATTCCCATTCCGCCGCTTGACGGCAGCCATCTTTTCAAATATCTTCTGCCGCAAGAATTGCAGCGCAGCTATGAAAATCTTGGCCGGACCGGTGTCGGTTTCATAATTTTGATTATCTTAATAAATATTCCCGGGTTATGGAATATATTCAACGCGGTGCTTTTTGGGTTGCGGGATTTCCTGCTGAAAACCCTTATCGTTTTCTAATGGCATACCGGAAAACAATTATGAGTGGCCTTCAACCACCATCTGAATATCATTTGATTGTCGTCTATTTTAAAGTTTTATTATAACAGGCAGGGCATTTGGCTATGTACTTGTCGGGTAAACTCTTGAATAACACGCCACCCATCATTCCAAATCCGGCCGACGTTGGTGTTATCTCAATGATTGTCACAGTACCGCAATCAGAACATTTTTCTTTCAATACGATTTTCGATTTCTCCGGGTTGGCTTCAAACATTTTTTTTAATATTTCAATCATTATGACCACACCATTTAATGATAGCCCTATCTCTCTCAGATACAAATTATTTTGACATTCTCGATTCTATTCTTCGATCAACCCCACTCCTTCTCCCCTTGCCGGGTCTACGCTCAGGGACATGGGCGGATAAGAGAATTCTCGCCGATCTATCCCTGAACGTCTACCCACATTGTCAGGCAATACGTGTTTCATAATGTAAATTATTTATTAAATTTTGGGTATTTATGTCAATAATTTCCTTTTACTCGTAATAAAAATACCGTTTAATAGCATATAACAACTAATTACAACTCAAAATTACAATTAAATTCCATCTCCTGCAGTTTATTCGATATTTTGGCAACGGAGAAAACCATGGTGTATTGTTGCTCATCAAAAAGAAATTTGTGGAATTTTTGTGCTAAAATTGATTGAATTCCGATTACGGGAGGTCAGGCGGGATTACGACGAATGAGAGATAAATATAGATTTTATACTAACGATAGAGCTCAAAAAAAAATGGCATTTCCTTTGGTGTCACAGCTTTTAAAGTTATGGGTGTAAGTCACGAAGTATGAAAAACACCCAAATTGCTGATGCGGGCCACCCTATAAAAGAAACCAAACTCATTGTAGGTAAGCCAATCTTTACGTCTAAAAATCCGAAAAAGAACCCACCCAGCAAACTTCCACCCACAAATATCACAATTGGCCAATACCACGATACGTGAATTAAACAGTAAGCCAAAAGACCAAGTCCAACCAAACTACTAAGTATTGCTGAAACATTAAAAAATAGAAAATAGTATCGTGATCTGTCTTCGAAATACTTTGTATGACGTTGAGTTATGTTGACGAAACTAAAGAATAGTACCCAGGAGATTATAAGTGATAAATGTATTGAGCTATCCATGGAAAGTTCTCATAAAATCTTCTCGGGCGATCTCATACTCTGGTGATTGTCCATAAATTGTAACAAATTTGTTTCTTGAAGGAACGTGTAATTTGAATGGACCATCCCATTCGCACGAAAGTAAATTTGCGCGATAACCATCGGGTGGTTATTTTCCTTATGTGGTATCTCTCTCTATCTATTAGTTATTTCGGTTCATATTCTTGAAAACTTTAACTTAATAACATCTTTTAGAAAATATCTTAGTTCAAATAAAATCGTGTAACGATTTTATGAAACGCGGCTATGCCGCTGAGTTGGCGAAAGGCTAAAATTCCTATCCCCGCAGCAAGCTGCGGGGAATTCAAATTTAAAATGGTTATATGTGACGTTTGGTGGAAATGTGTAAGGGGGTTTTGATATAACCTAAGCTGAGCGGTTTTCAAGTTTGCCGCTTTTGGATGGAAAGAACCATGCGACCAATGCCAGCTATTAACAGTTTGAAGATGGTGATTTTATATCAAGGTCGCTGATTTTGTAGAGGAGTGCTTTGTAACTGATTTTCAATATTTTACTTGCCTTTGTGCGGTTCCATTCTGTCTGATAAAGTACATGTGAGATGACCTTTTTTTCGATGATATTCATGGTCTCTTTTCTAATTTTCTTAAGAGAAAATGATTCATTCGTCGGTGAATATTCTTTTATATGATCGAGAAGAGCTTCAACACTTAAAGCGTTATCTATTCCTTTTCGGTCTGTCGTGGAATTAACATCAGGTGTATCATTCATGCATAGATCGTCGACAACTTCTTCCCAATTTCCAATGACCATGGAACTTTGTAGAATACTCTGAAGTTCTCTGACATTTCCGGGCCAGCTATACGCCATCAGTTTTTTCATAGCATCAGGGGTGGGTTTTGCGATTTTCTTACCGTTGAATTGAGAAGCATGTCTTTTTATAAAATAGTCAACTAACGGCGGTATGTCTTCAGGCCTGTTGTGAAGTGGGGGAATATATATCTTAATGGTGCTGAGACGATAGTAAAGGTCTTCTCTGAAAAGCCTTTCTTTTACTTTCTTTTCAAGGTCTTGATTTGTAGCTGCTATAACCCATGCATCTGATCTCACTTCTTTTTCAGATCCCAGTGGGGTGAACTCACCACTTTGCAGAACACGAAGAAGTTTGGCCTGCAGTGCAAGAGGCATATCCCCGATTTCATCTAAAAATATAGCCCCTTGATGAGCCAGATCGAATTTACCTCGTTTTTTTCGTTCAGCACCAGTAAACGCTCCCCTTTCAAAACCAAAAAGCTCACTTTCAAGCAGCCCTTCCGGCAATGCCGCACAGTTGACCTTTATGAACGGTTTGTGTTTTCTTTCTGATTTGTAATAAAGGTTCTGAGCAACGACCTCTTTACCAACACCGCTTTTACCGGTGATTAAAACATTTAATTCCGTATCTGCAATGCGATCGATATGCTCTTTGATCCTCTGGATACTTTTGCTTGTTCCGATTATTGGCGTTATCAAATTCTCTTTGTTTTTGGTATTCATACCGGGTATTCAGAAGCACAGAATATGCATTTTCCACAATATTCATGTTTTTTACTCATGGTTCACCTTAAAAAGAAAAAAACAAAATTTTCCTGTCGCCAAAACCCTGAGGTGTCTTCGCAAATCCAACTTTTAGAAGTACTCTCAGCTTATATTATCAAGCAGGAACTGTGCCAAAATGTGACTATAAGCAAATATTATTTGTTTCCAAATAGTTAAGGGCTGAATCATTTTGATATTAGAAGTGAAAAATTACGAAGTTTTGGCGTCAAATTCCATTGGTGTCAGAATTTTGACTATTTTTGGAATATAAAGTACAGTTGCAGGACGAGCTTTTGTGCTTGCTTTTAGCAGCTTTAATCCATCTCATTATCAACTCAACGAGAAACTGTACCTCCTGATCTGTAAGTTCC
The DNA here is from genome assembly GCA_022340885.1 of Desulfobacterales bacterium. Taxonomy (GTDB): domain Bacteria; phylum Desulfobacterota; class Desulfobacteria; order Desulfobacterales; family UBA11574; genus UBA11574. The sequence continues at coordinate 9,272 of JAJDND010000117.1, forward strand.
TTTCCCTTCTTTATCCCATGCCATTTCTGAATACATCCCCGACAACAGGTGGCGGTGGCATGCTGGGCAACGAAAACAAGGTGCCCTCTCATAGGAGTCTGTTTGCCATCATTTTTCGGATGCTGCGGAGCTATTCTGGTTTTTATGAAATCAAAGGCGTGCCGCCGGATTGTATCGATACCTTTATCCTGGATATATTGCCGGTCAATTCGGGTCAGTTTAAATTTCGATCTGAACTTTGATCTTTTTAAGGATGCGAGGGTTTGGGGAATTTGGTTATTTTGTAACATTTACGACATCTTTATTTATGCGATTATTCTCCATATCTGCATGGTACATATTTTTTCTTGACATACCATATATAGTATGTCAAATATCCGTCCCTTTAACAGACTTAATCGTAAATTTTCGTGAATGATTAGAGGTTATGATGTTGATATTTCGACAAAAAATATTGAGTGCTCTATGGTTTTTTCTTGAACTATTGGGAATTGGAGTAATATATTTTTCTATTTTAACTCTGACAAATGGTTCACTCGAATGGGTACGGACGTTTCTGGGCCTATTAAGTTAAAGATCTGAACGGACCGGCTGAGATCATGTTTAGAGTCATATTTTCATGATTTTTTCTTTTATTTCAAACTCTTGACTTGATTCCCCGGCTTTGAATCCTCTTGTTGTCCCGGCCCCCGTGCCTAATCCTAGTCCTACCCATCTAGAGAATTATGCTTTCACATAAACACCTTTTCGAACAGTTTTAATGCTGCCTTGTTTCTTGAATTTATAAATCAGATTGGCAAGTCAGATTTTTGCAAGGTAATTTTTTAAGTTATCTTCATTTTGACAAACTTGCTTCAGTGGAACTTGCCAACTTACGCGCTTGAAGGCCAAAGGAGATTTTATGTCTAACAAATTACAAGGGAAAATTGCAATAGTTACTGGTGGGGGGAGAGGAATAGGCAGAGCGATTGCAGAGGCTTATGCTAACAATGGGGCAAAAGTAGTTGTTACTGCTGCTATACAAAAAGATGAAATAGATGAAACGGCGTTAAAGATAAATGGCAAGGCATTCTTAGCCGATATTACCAAACCAGGTGATGTACAAAAGCTGGTTGACACCGTTATTGCGGAGTTCGGAAGAATTGATATTTTAGTAAACAACGCTGCAAGAGGTATGAGATTTGTCAATGAGTCATTTATGACGGAGCCAAAGCCATTCTGGGAAGCAGACGCCAGTAACTGGCAGATGGTAATCAATACGAATGTCAACGGGACATACCTGGTTACAAAAACAGTCATTCCTCAAATGTTGAAACAGAAATTTGGCCGAATCATTAATATTTCAATTAATCTTGAAACAATGAAACGTATAGGATTTTCGCCCTATGGACCATCCAAAGCTGCTCTGGAATCGATGAGTGTTATCTGGGCACAGGAATTGGTCGGCACCGGAATTACCCTG
>JAJDND010000223.1 GCA_022340885.1 Desulfobacterales bacterium
GATAAAAAAAGTGCCTTTTGGACGCTGTTTTCCGGGAGGAAAATAAAAAACATGATCAGAATTCCCGTCCCCTCGATAACACCGGTAAACAGAATCACATCTTTGAGAATGGATGAAATGTGTCGATCTCTTGAATGGGTAAACGTATCCTGTATGACAATTTGTCCGGCGAGACCGGGTCTTCTACCGGCCAGCATGATAAACAGTGTCGACATGGTCATGATGCCCAGACCGCCGATCTGGATCAGGATCATAATAATGGACTGACCGAACAGGCTATAGGTCCTTCCCGTGTCGACAACCGTCAGGCCGGTAACACAAACCGCAGAGGTGGAAGTAAAAAGTGCGTCGACACAGCCGACAGGTTTTTCCGTGGAAGCTGCGGGGAGCATCAACAGAATCGTTCCGGCGAAAATCAGAAGTGCAAATGCGACGATGGCGGTACGTGCAGGTGACCGAACTATGGCTTTTGATATCCCCATGGATCAAAAATTCAAAGGTTCTGGGTTCAATGGTTTAGGGTTCATGGTTCCGGTCTTTTGTCCCCATGTTAAACGTCTTGAACTTTGAACTTGCAACGTAGAACTCCCCGTATTATTTTATACCGGCCTGATACCCATTACCGGCTTTGCTGAAAATTGAGGGTCCAAAAATTGTGTAATTTAAACATAAGCCTGTCAGCGATATAACAAGAATTACCTTCTGATCCTCGAATATACATCATCGCTCAAATCGGATGAAATGCCCGTTTTCAAATAATGGTATCCGACGCCTGCAATCATGGCGGCATTGTCTCCGCACAATCCGACGGAAGGAATATGAACCGTCAAACCATCCCGGGATGCCTCGTGCATGACCTTTTTTCTGAGACGGCTGTTGGCGGCTACACCACCCACCAGCGCAATATGGTTGCAGTTTTTAACTTTTGCCGCATGACAAATTTTATCAGACAAAACATCGACCACCGCCTCTTGAAATCCGGCCACAATATCGGGAACCTGTTTGCGATATCCGTTGCCGTGATTCTGAATGTACCTTAGCACCGCTGTTTTAAGGCCGCTAAAGCTGAAATCAAAGGTGGATTTATCAATAAACGGCCTGGGGAAGGAAATCTTTTCAGGATCTCCTTTCTCGGCCATACGGTCAATGACAACACCACCCGGATAGCCGAGATCCAGCATTTTGGCCACCTTGTCATACGCTTCTCCTGCGGCGTCGTCTCTTGTCTGTCCCATCAGTGCGTATCCGGTATGAGAAGTGACATAGTAGATGCTGGTATGCCCGCCGGAGGCGAGAAGCGCCACAAAGGGAAACGGTGGCGGGTCTAATTCCAGAAACACGGAATTGATATGGCCCTCAAGATGATTGATGCCCACCCACGGAATATCCAGTGTAAACGCAAAGGCCCTGGCGAAGTTGAATCCCACCAGCAATGCACCGACAAGTCCGGGGCCTCGGGTCACCGCAACCGCATCGATCATTTTTTTGTCAATCCCCGCAGCGGTTAATGCCCCATTGACCACCGGCACGATCGCTTCAATATGTTTCCTCGAAGCCAGTTCAGGTACAACTCCGCCGTAAGGATGATGTATGTTGACTTGGGACGATACGATGGAAGACAATATTTCTTTACCGTCAACCACAACAGCGGCTGCTGTTTCGTCGCAGGATGTTTCAATGCCGAAGACAATCATAACGGCTTTTTTCTTCCTGTTGCACCCCCGGCAACAGCCCTTTTCGACGTTCAGTCTTTACAAACCGTGTTGTTTGTATGCACACTTCCTATCCATTTCATCAACCTCAGGAAGGGGTTTCTAATATTTTGAGCCGCCGGCTTTTTGTGATGGTCAATATTTTTTACGGTTTTCTTATTCATCCTACAGCCAAAATGTTTCGACAATAGACTAAATCCTGAATTTCCATTACACCCATTTTACCCGCTCTTCAGATTCCTTTCGATCAATGACCTCTCCGATGACAAAGGCTTTTTCTTTCATAGCGACCAGTCGGTCAAAAATCTCCTGGGTATTCTTTTCGTGAACCACGGCAACCATCCCAATACCGTTGTTAAATGTCCGCATCATTTCCTGTGCAGATATATTACCGGCCTTTTTCAAATATTCGAACACAGGCGGTATCTCCCAGCTGTTCTTGTGTAAAACAACGCTGCATCCTTCCGGGATTATCCGGATAATATTATCCGTAATCCCGCCGCCGGTGATATGGGCCAGACCAAAGACAGGTAAGTCTTTGATAATTCGATGGACGGTTTCCGAATATATCCGCGTCGGCGTGAGAAGTTCCTCGCCGAGTTTTTTGCCGAATTCGGGGACATAATGATCGACCTCCAAGCCCAGAATTTCAAAGCATATCTTGCGCACCAGGGAATATCCATTGCTGTGGAGTCCGCTGGATGAAATACCAATCAACTGGTCACCGACATGAATCCCCGAGCCGTCGATAATTTTGCTGTTTTCAACAAGGCCTACCACGAAACCGGCCAAATCATATTCATTATCTTTATAAAATCCAGGCATTTCAGCGGTTTCCCCACCGATAAGCGCACATCCCGCCTGCCGGCATCCTTCGCCGATGCCGGAGATAACATCTGTCGCAATTTTGGGTTCAAGTTTACCCATGGACAGGTAATCAAGAAAAAACAGCGGCTTTGCGCCCTGAACGACAATATCATTGACGCACATGGCCACAAGATCGATGCCTACGGTATCATGCTTTCCCAGCATGAAAGCAATCTTGAGCTTCGTTCCGACACCGTCCGTAGAGCTGACCAGAACCGGACTTTCCATATGGGCGATGTTCAGTGAAAACATCCCGCCGAACCCACCGATTTCACTGATAACTCCGGATCTGAAGGTCTGTTTGGCAATTTTCTTTATGTTTCCCACAAATTCATCGGCCTTATCGATGTCTACGCCTGCATCCGCATATGTCAATGATTTTGTCATATTTATCCCTTTTAGAAAGTATAAATAATCAAAAGGTTGAAAGGAAAAATTAATTCGAGTTCATGTAAAAGTCAAAACAAATTTTTTGACATCACATGCCGGGTATTGTAAATAAAGGCATACTGAAGCTTCAGGCTGACTGCCTCTGCAATGTTCATATGACGAAGTGTTTAGTATTCCTTATTTAGAATTGTATAAACTCCATAATGAGGTTATGCCTATGAAACCGTTTGCCAGGCTCGATCGACTTCCGCCGTATGTTTTTGCAACTGTCAACAAAATTAAAATGGATGCCAGACATGCCGGAAAAGATATTATTGATCTTGGAATGGGGAACCCTGACATCGGCACCCCCCAGCATATTGTAGACAAGCTCACAGAGGCGGTTCAGAAGCCGCAGAATCATCGATATTCCGCCTCCATGGGGATCACCAAGTTAAGAATGGCGATTTCAAGCTGGTATAAACGCAGATATGATGTCGATATCGATCCCGATACCGAAGCCATCGCCACCATCGGCGCCAAGGAAGGGATATCCCACCTGATTCTTGTCACCATACGGCCCGGCGATGTCGTATTCACGCCGAACCCAACCTACCCCATTCACCCATATTCTGCGATTATCGCCGGTGGAGATGTGAGGGGCATACCCGAAGGGCACGGCAGTGACTTTTTTGACAATTTGATGCACGCGACCCGGCAAACCTGGCCGAGACCGAAGGTTTTGATTATCAGCTACCCGCACAATCCAACCACAGAGGTCGTAGATATCTCGTTTTTCGAAAATCTCGTCGCCTATGCCAAAGAGAATGATATTATGATTGTCCACGACTTTGCCTATGCAGATTTGGCATTTGACGGATATAAGCCGCCCAGTTTCCTGCAGGTCAATGGCGCCAAAGATGTTGGCGTGGAATTCTTTTCTCTGTCCAAAAGTTACAGCATGCCAGGCTGGCGCGTCGGGTTCTGCGTAGGGAACAGCGAAGTCGTTGGCGCACTTCGCCGGATTAAAAGCTATCTGGACTATGGCATTTTCCAGCCGATTCAAATTGCATCCATCATTGCTTTGAACGGCCCACAGGAATGTGTCAAAGAAATCTGCGACACATATAAATTACGGCGGGATGCCTTGATATCCGGACTCAATCGAGTGGGGTGGGAAGTTCAAAGCCCAAAAGCAACGATGTTTGTATGGGCCAAAATTCCGGATCAATATGTAAAAATGGGGTCCGTGGAATTTTCTAAAATGCTGATCAATGAGGCCGGTGTTGCGGTCTCTCCGGGTCTCGGTTTTGGAGAATACGGGGACGAATACGTCCGGTTTGCCTTAATAGAGAATCAGATGCGCATCAATCAGGCCATCAGAGGTATCCGGAAAATCATGTAGACAGGTATTTTATGAAAACGATAAATGTGGGTTTACTCGGCTGTGGTACGGTGGGTACGGGGGTAGCTAAAATTCTGCTTGAAAACAGAGACCTGATTTTTTCCCGGGTCGGTGCTTTTTTAAATTTGAAATACGTTGCAGACGTCGACCTTAAAACGAATCGCGGCATAGAATTTGACGATGGGGTTTTCATTGCCGATGCCTTTAAAGTGGTCGACGATCCGGATGTCGATATTATCATTGAAATGATCGGCGGCGAAGGGGTCGCGAAAGATCTTATTTTCAAAGCCATTCATAACCAGAAACCGATTGTAACCGCAAACAAGGCCCTTTTGGCCATTCACGGCAATGCGATTTTCAGGGCCGCCATGGAACATGGGGTCGATCTTGCCTTTGAAGCGTGCGTCGGGGGATGCATGCCCATTATCAAGTCGCTGCGGGAATCACTGGCCGGAAATCATATAAAATCCATGGCGGGCATTCTCAATGGTACCTGCAACTATATCCTGTCCAGAAGCACGGACGACGGAAGCAGCTTCAAAGACGTGTTAAAAGAAGCACAAGAGAACGGCTATGCGGAAGCAGATCCGACACTGGATATCGAAGGCATCGATACTGCCCACAAACTCGCCATTTTAACCTCCCTGGC
>JAJDND010000224.1 GCA_022340885.1 Desulfobacterales bacterium
GCAAAGACGCCCGACTTCGGATCGGAACCTTTTTTAAGAAGACTCATTGAAAAGGCTCGTCTCATTCCCGAACGGACCACTGCCAGTTACCGCATTGCATCATCCTGTTCGAAAGAGGTGTGTGCATGAAACTGGGCTACATCGATTATCTCAATTGTTATCCGTTTTATTTTTCAATGTTCGAAAGACAGACCGTCGAAGGAATCTGCATCTATCCGGGATATCCGTGCATGCTGAACCAAATGATAACGGATCACCGCCTGGACATGAGTCCCGTTTCCTCGGCCGCCTGTGCCCAGATTGCCGATGATGTGGTGGTGCTGCCGCAATTTTGCTTGAGTTCGGTGGGGTATGTGGGCTCGGTAATTCTGGTGAGTAAGATACCCATTGAGGATCTCAATCATAAAAAAGTGGGGATCACCAGCGCATCCCATACGTCAAAGGTGCTCCTGAAAGTTCTGCTCAAAAACTATTACCATTTGGAGCCGGTTTATGTTCCCTCCCAACCCAGACCCGTACTCAAAGACCTGGATGCCGCACTGGTAATCGGAAACGATGCTATGGCCATATCTTCCGAACCGATCTCTTATATTTACGATCTCGGAGACCTGTGGCTGAGAAAAACCGGATTTCCCGTAGTGTTTGCCGTATTTGCGATAAGACAGCGGGTGGTTGAAAAATATCTGCCCCGGATACGATCCGTTATTGCTTCTTATCATCGTTCATTGAACTGCCTTGAAGAAGAAAAAGAACATGTCGTTTCAAAAGCCAGGGCAAAGTATCCGGATATCATTTACGACATCAACGGCTATTTCGATCTGTTGGAGTTTGAGTTTGACGACCAATTAAAAAAGGCCCTGATGTTTTACTATACCATTGCCGGGGAGATGGGACTGCTCAGAAAAGTAAGGCGTTTAAACTATTTGACCTCGGTTGATTAATGGCGATATCTTTTGTTTTTACATGAAACCCGTCCGCCAAAACAACGAACTTTATCATAAGATATATCAGGGAGACCGGATCACCCCATCAGAGGCTCTCGAACTTTTTTCCTGGGACATCATCGACCTGGGAAAGGCCGGAGATATTCGGCGGAAACTGGCATTCCCAAAGGAAACGGTGGGATTTATCATCGACCGGATTGTCAATTTCACCAATATCTGTGAGGCCGCATGTGAATTTTGTGCATTTCATGCCCGGGCCAACCTGATTGCGCCTTACGAACTGTCCATGGAAGATATCTTTTCGAAAATCGAAGAACTGCTGGATGCCGGAGGCACGCAGGTCATGCTCCAGGGCGGGCTTCATCCCGGGTACACCCTGAACACGTATATCGATATGGTGTCTTCTGTAAAAAAGCGCTTTCCGGACATTTATCTTCACTCTTTTTCTCCTTCGGAAATCGTTCATATTTCACGGAAAAGCGCCCTGCCCGTGAATGATGCCGTCAACGCACTCAAATCGGCGGGTCTCGACTCCGTTCCCGGCGCATCGGATCTCCTGGTGGACAGAATACGGGCCAGGGTCAGTCCGAAAAAAATCACGGTGGAAGAATGGCGCGAGGTCATTCGGTGCCTTTACCGGAACGACATGGTGTCGTCGGCAACCATGACCTATGGAATGGGAGAGACCGATGAAGAAAAGATCGACCATTTAACGGTAATCCGGGATATCCAGGATGAAACCGGTATTTTGCAGTCCTTTATTCCCTGGTCTTTTTCACCCGAAAAGACACGCATGGAAAATTCTCCTCCGGCCACGGGTATCGATTATCTTAAAATTCTGGCCGTCGCGCGAATCTTTCTGGATAATATCACCCATATTCAAGCGGGATGGCTGACCGAGGGACTGAAGCTTGCCCAGGTGGCGCTGACCATGGGAGCAAACGACATGGGCGGGGTGCTTATGGAGGAGGTCGTGGTCAAAGCGACCGGAATCACGACCCGGACCAATAAAAAAGAATTGATCCATATCATTCAAAACGCCGGGAAGATTCCGGTTCAAAGGGACTCCCGGTATCAGGTGATAAAGGAGTGGGTATGACACGGCTCGATATCGCTTTTTCCACATGCCCCAACGATACGTTTGTCTTTCATGCCATGCTTCACGATTGCATCGATACCCGAAATCTTCGTTTTGTTCCCCATATGCACGATGTAGAGGCATTGAACCAGAAGGCGTTTTCCAAAACTTTTCATATTTCAAAGCTCTCCTTTTACGCCTATCTTAAACTCAGGCACTCCTATGAAATTCTAGATGCAGGATCTGCCTTAGGATATGGATGTGGACCTCTTCTTGTGGGGAGAACCGCGGATCTCTCACTTTCTGAGGCAAAAATTGCCGTGCCCGGTGAATACACTACGGCATATCTGTTATTGAGGCTGTGGCATCCTGAAATTCGCAATGTAGAGATCACCCGGTTTGACAATATTCTTGAAGGCGTTCAAATCGGTCGGTACGATGCCGGGCTCATCATTCACGAAGGCCGGTTTATCTATCCGGAATACAATTGCGTCGAGATCATCGACCTCGGAAAATGGTGGGAAGACAAAACATCCCTTCCGATTCCGCTGGGATGCATTGCCGTCAGAAAAGAATCCCCTTATCTAGACCTTAAAACAGATATTGAATCCGTGATTCGAAGGTCCGTTGAGTATGGGTTTCAAAACAGGGATGCTTCCAGAGAATATGTAAAATTTCATGCCCAGGAAATGGAAGATCCGGTGATTGACGGTCACATTGACCTGTATGTCAATAATTTCACCCTATCACTGGGGGATACGGGAAGAAGGGCCATTCAGACGCTCGAGGAGAGGGCACGGTGGCAAAAGATATTGTAGCGGCTATTGTTATGGCGACCATGCTCGAGGCGAAGCCATTTGTGAAAAAAATGTCCCTTAAGCAAATTCCGGCCCCCCCTTTTTTGGTATTCCAAGACCATGAGGCCCTGCTCCTCATTTCAGGGATCGGCAAGGCCAACGCCGCCATGGCGACGGCATATTTATGTACGATGTTCAGTCCGGAAGTAATTTTTAATCTGGGCGCGGCAGGCGCCGCCTGTTTCGGATATGGACTGGGAGAGATATTTCATATTCACGAGGTTGTCGAACCGGATCGACCCGATCTGAAAACAGGGAAACCCTGTTTTCATCAACCGGATTTAATGGAAGGATTCAAAACGGCAAAGCTGGCCACCAGCGATCGTGCGATTCTCGATCCGATAGAACGCCAAGCGATCGCCCGAAATGCCGACCTGCTGGACATGGAAGGCGCATCAGTGGTTCAGACGTGCAGAAAATTTGAATCGCAGTGTTATTTGTTTAAATTTGTGAGCGACACGCCGGATCATAGGCTGGATCAGGGCATCGTAGATCATATTCGGCGCTACCGCCAAAGATTTTGCGAATTTTTCGTCGACGCCGTTATACCGAAAAGTCAACAGCTCCTCACCTAACAGATTCCCCGGCCGCATTGGTCGACGATGATATCTCCGAGAGTTCTGTCTGATCCAAAAAAAAGATGCCATCATCCTTCAGTCCGGCCAGTTCATTTAACGCCTCGCGGATTTCCGTCGCCCCCTTATCTCTTACCCGCTTGACGGAAGCGTAGTCTGTTTTGGTTTTTGAAAAAGAGAATTTCCCCCCTGTTTTTTCAAGATAGTTATAGACAAAATTTTTTACAGACTCCCAGCTGTCGCGTCGCGTTTGATTTTCAAGGTGCGTCAGTTTGTCCAGATCTTTTATTATACGGGAATGAAAACGCGTTGCCCGGCGTTTCATGAGAAGGGTGGACCAAAACAAAAGAAGCATCATAGCAATCCCTCCGGCGACACCGAAAAATATTGGCGGATTCATACCGCCCAATGCGCCGGATATCATAAGCGCACCGGCAGCGCCGGCACCGAGAATAAGACTTGTCCAGAAGCCGATAAAAATATGTTTTATGCGAAACTTTCGTATCTTGAGACGATAGTTTGTCAAGGCTTCAAGGAAATGGGTCAGACGCTCTCCGTGCGTTTCAACAAAGGTCGCCAGGTGATCGAGGCGATGCCTTGGCGCTTTGAGGATGGCTTTTTTCAATTCTTCCCGCTGATTTTCCAAATGACCCAGAAAACTCATATCGCTATTGGATCGTTTTCCTGCTCGCAACATGGCCCGGGGGGAATAGGTGAGCCGGATAGGGGGGATATCTTTGCGGCCGGTAATCTGAGAGAGATTCCAGCACAGCGTTCCGTAAACCTGCAGCAGATCTGCAAAGGATGCGCACTCGTCAATTCGATTTAGAACAAAGATCAGGCGGTCTTCAAAAGTCCGGGCTGGCAGGGTTTCCCGAATGCTGATATAGGATTCGCGCACGGTTCCCGCCTTATGGGGATCGAAGACCACCAAAACCAGATCGGCGATTTGGGCCAGATCGCCGATGACTTCCTGGTAATCGTATCCGCGATCCCGCTCGGTAATGCTGTCAAGCATCCCCGGCGTGTCGATAACGGCCAGGGTTTCCAAGAAAGGCGCATTCACTTTTTTCAGGCGAAAGTGAGCGGCAAATCGTTGCCCATGCTTTCTCATGGTCTCAAAAGGATATTCCGGGTCGTTGATCAGAAACTTGCCGTCCCGTTCTTCAACAATATGAACGTCCGTTGCTTTGGGTACGGAATCGTCAAAGGTGATCACGGTAAAAGAATCATCGGTAGGCGCCTGGCCGGTGGCTTGAATGTCTGCTCCTAAAAATTCATTGATAAGGGTGGACTTCCCCGAAGAGTAGTTGCCGATAACAAGCACCAGGGGGCGCCACTTGATGTTGGTTTCAAGGGGAACATCACTGTATCCGTAATGGAGTGCCGGCGGAGAGAGGTTGTCGGATACCATTTTTAACAATTCAGCTCGAAGCGAGTTAATGTAATTTTCACGATACATCGCTGTCTCCCGTTTATCTGTTTCTATCTCGCTATTCTTATCGCTTTGGGCCCGGTTGGCTTTTTCGCTTCTTCCACCACCGAAGAGAAAAGAGGGTCAGCCCCCATGCCAAAAATACGCCGTCGTCGATTTTTCCCATAACAAAATCCGGCATAAAAAAATAAACGCCGGCACCCAAAAGAAAGCTGAGCGTTAAAGCGGTCGAATAACGCATCCATGTGAAAATCCTGAAAAACACCAAAAACAGCAGCGTCCAGAAGAGGAAAAACACCGTGGTGGCGGTAATCCGGTATTTTAAAGGGATGCCTTCCGCGATTTTTAACAAGAAAAGATGCGCTTTTTGGCCGGGTTTGTGAAGACGATGATCAAGAACCTCTTTCACCGTTACTTTTTCATCGATGTAAAATCCTGCCGGTATAAGAAAATCAAGTGTCAACGGAAAGTCATTCTTATGGAGCAGGTCATTGGTTTGGCGAAAGGGGAGCGACAGAATCTTGCGAAATCCCATGTAAAGAATGCCGGAGAGTGTCACCAGGCATATCACAGAGGCTACCGCCCAGATAATTTTCGCGCGAACGATCATTCAAATTTCCAGATCTGTTCCATAAACAAAATAAAAAACAAAAACCTAAATTGGCCGATAGCACGCGATTGAAATTTATTTGTTGTCGGTTAACGAATAGTGTTCCATCGCGTGTTATCCCGGTTGGAATTCAAGCTACCAGAGGTGATCCCTGCTGTCAACTGACACTTTTGGTAAGTTTGTTACGATTGATTTTTTTCGTATAATCGAAACGGTCAATCATTGTTTGTAAAAGTATTTATATTATCAATTTTACATATCTAATCTTACTATATATACACTATATTCTAAAACGGCTTGGAAGTGTGTTTAAAATTATTCAAAAGGAGGGGGATGAGTGATGCGAATCGGAGAAATCGCTTTTAGCCTTGTTGTCTGCGGTTTTTTTGTGGTAGGATGTAATAATTCCGTTTCGACCAAAAACAAGTTTGAAAAAGAGGTGGATAACGAACAGGCGGCCGTCAAGCTGGTCCGGGAAGCGCAGCAGGGGGGCTATAATGTCATCACTGCCAAGGAACTCAAAGATTTAATCGGATCCGGAAAGGGTCTGCTTGTTATCGATACCATGCCCTATGATGCCAGCTACAAAAAAGCACACGTTCCGGGCGCCAAGCAGTTTCTGTTTCCCATCCCCGAGATGAAAGAATGGAATACCAAAGAAACCGGTGGAAAAACTCTGGATGATTTCCAGGCACTGCTCGGTCCGGAAAAAGATAAACTCATCGTTGTTTACTGCGGGTTTGTCAAATGTACCCGGAGTCATAACGGGGCCATGTGGGCCGTAAAATTAGGTTACAAGAACGTACTGCGTTTTCCCGGCGGCATTTTCGCTTGGCAAGGGGCCGGATACCCCACGGAAAAAGCCGGATAACGGTTTCCAATGTAATCCTTTTGCGGCACACGCCGTCAGGGTGCCTGAGGGCGTGTGCCGCAAACGTTTTTGATTTCCTGGCGAATCGTTTAAAACCGGAGAATTCAGACGATGAAACTGAATCTTTTTAATAAACCAACCTTGCTGAGCCTATCGAAGACCTGCGGTTGAGCTGCAAAAATCGACCCGGTCGGGCTCAGCGATTTATTGGCGGGTCTACCGAAGCATAGAGATCCGAATTTACTGGTGGGATACGAAACCAGTGACGATGCCGGTATCTATCGCTTGACCGACGATCTGGCCGTAATTATGACCGCCGATTATATTACCCCGCCGGTGAACGACCCGTATGTCTATGGCCAGATTGCCGCTGCCAACGCCCTCAGCGATGTTTATGCCATGGGTGGACGCCCGATCGCCTGTCTGAATCTGGTCAACTTTCCTTCCAAAAAATTACCCCCTGAAGTCCTTCACAAAATCATTGCCGGCGCTCTGAGCAAGATTAACGAGGCCGAGGCCGTGCTGGCAGGCGGTCATTCCATTGACGATGATGAGCCTAAATTCGGACTGGCGGTGACGGGAATCGTTCATCCCGATAAATTCTGGACCAACCGTGGCGCCCGACCCGGTGATGTGCTGATACTGACCAAGCCCCTCGGAAGCGGCGTATTGTTTAACGCCAATTTAAAAAAATGGGTTTCCGAAAAGGCCCTGGATGCCTGTGTGGAAATCCTGACCATGCTTAACAAAACCGCGGCTGAGGTATTGTCCCAATTTGAAATCCACGCGGTCACCGATATCACAGGATTCGGACTGGCAGGGCACGGTTTTGAGATGGCCAAAGCATCCGGCGTGTGTCTTAGCATCCGCATGAGAGATCTTCCCGTGATGGACGAGGCGTTGGCGGTTTATGAAAAGGGAATGACCACCGGAACCAATGCTTTTAACCGGAAGTTGGTCAAAGGGCATCTGCAGTTTGAAACCCGTTTTCCCTTCTGGCATGAAGAAATCGTATTCGATCCCCAGACCAGCGGCGGTCTGCTCGTCTCAGTGCCGGAAAATCAAGGAAAAGAAATCATTCAGGCTCTTAATGCCAAAGGGGTGGCGGGGGCCAAAATTATCGGCAGTGTTCATGCACCGGAAGCTAAAATTCATCTGAAGATCACGTAAATCCCATGTCAGTCATTTAAGGCGTAACGTTAAACGGCTTAATGATACGCCCGGTCATATGCGTTTCCTTCCAGATTCCATAATCTCAATCTTTTCGACGCATAAAAAAAAATATTGAAATAATTTCGTTGACACCTGTATACTTATATTCAAGTTTCATACCTTAAACTGCTGAAACGTTTTTGATGCCTCAGGCCAAAACCCCCGCCACGGCGGGATTAAACAATACTATCCCTATAAACAGATTCGGAGGCGATAATGTGCGATATTTTTGCGATATCGGCGGGCTATAATTACACGCCTCAAAAATATTTGCCGGTATTTGCAGAAAAGGGCAGACATAACATGAACGGCTGGGGAATCGGTTTTTTCCGGGAGGATCAGGCCTTTGTCGAAAAATCGGATGAACAGGTATTTTCAGACCAGCAGGTACACGAAAGTTTCCAAAGGCTGGCAAGGGTCATCGACAGTCGGATTATCATCGCTCACGTGAATTGTCCGAAAAGCGGCGGACTTCATCTTTCGCACAGACATCCGCTCATGCTCTCTTTTATGGATCATAGCTGGCTTTTTGCTCAGGTGGGAATTGCCGAGGGAATCGAAAGCTACGAAACCGTTCAGGGACCCCGCTTGGACATATCCGTTTACACGGCGAGAATTTTTGAATATCTTCGGGATCAGATGATCATTACACGTGAGCGCAACCCTTACATCAGCCTGTTTGCAGCCCTTCATCTCAGCATTAAAAAACTGCTGAAAAACTACCCGGGAAACTTCGCCTTTTTCCTGGTCAATGAATCGGTGCTGTTCGCATTTTGCAATTTTCGATCCCTGTCCATATTAAGAAAATCCGAAAAAATGGGAGATGTGCTGCTCATTACATCCATTGGGGAAGGACTCAGTCCAAACAACTGGCAAACCATTGCGCCGAAAGATCCGTCGAAAGGAAAGCTTATGGTTGTTGCCGGGCCGGATGTATTGTATGCCGCGGATATCTGATAAAATATGTGTGATCTATTTGCCCTTTCAGCCAACAGAGACTATTCCGCTCCAAAATCCCTGCCGATTTTTGCCGAACAGGCCGGAAAGAATTTAGACGGCTGGGGAATCGGCTATTTCAGAAACCATCATGCCTATGTGGAAAAGTCCGCCAAGGGTATTTTCGTGGCCGGACAGCTTCATGACAGCTTTCAACGGCTGGCTCGCGTGGTCAAGAGCAGAATCATCATCTGCCATGTCCGGTTGCGTACCAGCGGATTGATTGACGAGTGCCATGCGCATCCCTTTGTCCTCAAAATCGGCGGTTACGATTGGATATTTGCCCATAACGGTAAGGCGCCGGCCATTGAATCTTATGAGAGCAGAGCGATTGCCATGAAAGAAGCAGTGAGCGATTCGGCCAGAACCTTTGAATTTCTTCGCGATCATCTGACGCAACATTTTCAGCAATCTTCTGATGTTGCCAGCATCTTCGAAGCCTTATCCAGTTGTACATCGGAAATGATCGAGCGGTATCCCGGGAAATATAACTTTTTTCTTTCCAACGGCCAAATTTTGTTTATTTTTACCAATCACCGGCAGTTCATGTTGCTCAAAGGGAGCAAAAAGCTGGAGGGGGCGCTGCTCATTACCACCGTTGAAAAGGGCCTGAGTGACGAGAAATGGCTTCGCATTGCCAAATCGACGTGTCACCGGGGAATGCTCCTTGCAGTATCCGGAACCGACATTATCGTCTGCCAGCCGCTTTAACTATGAAGCCTGCACGCCTTTTTGGCGTGCTAGTATCCATTAGTCGTGCTCGTGCGCCTCGGGTGTCCTTGTATGTTTCCGGCGTGGTTGCAGGGTTTGAAAAGAAAATTATCCATCTACAGATTCCGTATTTTTTCATTGATCAGTTTCGGCAAAGGGATGGCTTTCCAAGTCTGATCGATGGCAACGAAAGTGACGCTCCCTTCGGCCAGAAGCCGGGATTCCGGAGGGCGATAAAAATGAAACTGAAATACGACGGACTTTTCTTTGATTTCTTTGATCGAAGTGTGCATTTCGAGCAGATCGCCATAGTAGGCCGGTGCCAGAAAATTGCAGGCGGCGGCAACTTTTGGCATGCCGAATTTTTCTTCTTTGTTGCGAAAGAAATTTTTCGGAGATATGCCGATATAACGGAGAAAATCTTCAATTCCCCGATGAAAATAGCGAAAATAAGCGACGAAGTAAACAACGCCATAGGGATCGGTATCACCAAATTGAATCGGCACGTTGGTTTTATGAACGAGCATATTATACCTCCCGTAAGTATTGAAGGAGTAATTATACCATTATTACCCCCCGACCTTTGACATATCGATCCTAGTGAATTTACGAAGTGGTTATGATGAGATTATTTAAATTCTTTGCTCTTTTTTGTTTACTTGCCCTCGTCGGTTTCAGTCAAGCCGTTGGAGCTGAAGAAGACATCAATATCCAATTGGTCAGGGTGAAAAGCCATGACGGTGTATACCTTACCGGTGTTTTGCGCCGTCCCCGCATGTCAAAGGAGAAGGCATGCATTGTATTGATTCATGGCTACAGCGGCAACTTTTACTCGGGAGTTATGGCATTTCTCCCTGAAGCGCTGACGAACCAAGGGTTTGCGACTTTGGCGATCAATATGCGCGATCATGATCGCGGTCCCAAAAAAAACCGGTTTGAAGAAAACCGATATGACATCGGGGCCGCCGTCGAAAAAATGGACCATTCGGGCTACAGCCCCATATTTCTATACGGCCACAGCATGGGCAGCAACCGAGTGCTTTATTATCTTGAGAAAACGCATGACCCAAGAATTAAAGGTGCGATTCTAACCGGTCCCCCAGGAAACCTTTTCCAATGGAATATCCGGATGTTCGGCTTGAAGACCGCAGAACAGGTCCTGCGCCGGGCTCAAGATCTGGTGACCGGGGGTAAAGGCGATCAATGGATGTTGGTTAATTTAGGGCCTTTGGGTAAAGCGCTTTATACCGCCAACCATGTGGTCAGCCTCAGGGGAGCGAACACCGTATCCGACCCCTTTAAAAATATTGCGAAGATTTCCAGACCGATTCTCATTGTTCAGGGCATGGCCGATCATCTGGTTGATCCCAACGTGGCGGACCGGCTCCGAAACAGTGCTATGGTGAGTTCAGAGGTTACAGTGGTCAAAATCCCAGGTGCCGATCACCGCTTTGACCATCACCGTCAAGATCTCGTAAACATTATTCATCGCTGGCTCGTCAACCGGTTGCAGGGGAGATGACCATCCCGCTTCTGTTTCGACGATGAGACCTTTGCAAAACGCCCCTTTTTGCCCAATTTCTACGTCACACTCAAATTTTAATCCTCAAAATACTCAATGTATTCCTTCGGTTAATCCCGCCAAGGCGGAATCGTGTTCCTTGAACTTAAACAAAAATGAGCATTTTTCAAAGGTCTCACGATCTTTAATGGAAGTCATCTCAAAAAAGTCTTTTCGTCCGATATTGGCGTTGAGCCCTCGTCTCAAGTCCTCGACATACTTGAGTATGCCTCCGGGTTGACCCTCGGTCTCGTCTTGATCTCGAACAAAAATCCTAATTTTGAGATGACTTCTATTAAGAAATTTCCATCAAACTATTGCGAATTTGCCCGTAAATTCCCGGTGCCATCACCAGCAGGCGGTCGTCGATTTTCCGGCCGTCCAGATATTCGCTGAGAAAAAAATTACTGCCGTCCATCTTGCATATCTTTCCCCCTGCAGCCTCGAGAATAATGATTGCCGCGGCAAGATCCTGATACGATTCATTGGCAATCACCGCTGCATCGGCGCGACCCATGGCTACGTAACATATATGGGCGCCGGTGCAACCTAGATCACGGATTTTTCCGGGGAAGGTTGAACGGTAGCGGTGGTGAAACCTTGAATATGTGAAAAGGAGGCTTTCGTCGTTGATATTGCGCTTGGTTGAAACACGAATCCTTTGATTTTTCCAAAACGCATTTTGATCGGGTCGCGCGTGAAAAAGATCGCCGGTTGCCGGCATATAAAACACGCCGAAGACTGGCCAAAAATTTTCTATCAACGCCAATGAGATGCCCCATATGGGAATTCCCGCCTGGAAATTGGCAACACCGTCCAGGGGGTCAAATGTCCAGACGTATCGTTTGCCGTCATGGGTGTAATTTCTGTCAGCAGGGTTATTTTTAAATATCTGATGTTCCGGAAAATGATGTTTGAGCGTATCCTGGAAAAAATACATCAAATGAGCATCTGCTTCCGTTACCAGCGCTTCATCGAATTTGACGTGGCGGTCCCCTTTACCATAATAGGAAAGTGCACGTTCCCCTGATTGACGGATAACATCCATCGCAAACTGAGTCAATTCTTCAATCCCCTGGCCTTTTGCTTCAACCATCTTTCACCCCTTGTCCTATGATATGTAAACCAATTTTTAGACTTGAAACGCTCAGTTTAGTTAGTGTTCATTCATAAATAGTTTTTTTCCCCCAATCTCTGCGTTATGCTCAAAAAATAATCCTCGGAATATCAACTATATGCCTGCGGTTATTTTTTTCGCATGCCTTGATCTTGAACAAAAATCCTCATTTATGGATGGACACTAGTTAATGGTCAATGCCGATGAACACCGACAATATGGTTCAGAATGCGCCCAGGGGTCGCGTAAACGTAAATTTGGCGGGTTCTTTCACCAGCTTCTGGGATGCCTGTTTGGTATTGTGGCCCAAAGCGGAAAAGGGGAGCGATACCACAAATACGGCGCAACCCAGAACGGTCGCAACGATTCCCAACGGTCTGACCAGAATAAGATCGGCGGTCATGGTGCTTCCGGTTATCTCAGTATCGTTTGCCTGTGCTGCCGCGAGAGCCGAAGTTCCGAACGGTACACAGATAAGCGCTGAAATTAACAGAAAAATTATGGTATGTTTTTTAAACTTATGCATATTTTCCTCCTTCTCGTTTATATTGTGCCAACGGAAATAGCTTTTCATCTGAGAGCCGGATTTTGAAATATTTGGATATGGGCGGGTTTGTCAAAATATTTTTGTATTGTCGGAGATAAGTGTTTGGGGTGTAAGGAAAAAAAAAGGCCTTGAAAGAAGGTGTGTTCATAACTGATTTAGAGATGGTTGAAAAACCTTTATATAAACGTTATATTCATGCGCTATGGACCGTTGCTTTGAATATTTAAAAAAAATCTAATTCTCACGGGGAATTGTTACCTTAAAGATTAATTAAAAGCTGAAGATGTGTCAAGAAAAAAGCCTGCGTTATCGACGGCTTTGGCTGCTCGCGGACATTGCCGCGGCATACATAAAAAAATGACGAGCATTCGATTAAACATAGAAGTTGCAATTGCCCTGCCGGTATACGGTACTTATGTTTACAGCGTGCCGGATCATTTGTTGTCACTGATTTTGCCGGGGAAACGAGTTCTGGTTCCCTTTGGACAGCGAAGAGTGACGGGATACGTTTTGGGCGAATATCATAAAAATGATCGAAACGAAATCAAACAGATCCTGGATGTCATGGATGAAGAACCGCTTTTTTTTTCGTGCATGATACCCTTTTTCAAATGGACGGCCGACTACTATCTGCACCCTATAGGAGAGGTGATAAAATGTGCGCTTCCCGTAGGACTCAATATTTATGACTTTGCTGTGATTGCCCTCACAAAAAAAGGAGAAGAGGCCCTTTCGAAGAATTCTCTGACGCCGCTGGAAAACGAAATTTTGAACATGCTTCAAACAGGTCCCTGCGGCATCAAAACGCTTTGTAAGAAACTTAGCAAAAACATACCAAACGCGTTGATATACGCCATGCAGCGCTGCGGGATTATCGAACAAAAACTGACGCTGAAAAAACATGCCGTAAAACAGAAAATCGAACGGTATGTATCGTTGACCGATTCGGGTCATTCTTCAGATGATTTGACCGGCGCCGGGAAAAATATCATTGAGGTGCTCAAAGACAGGGGCGAAGTCTCCGTAAAAACGTTAAAAACCCTGGTTCCGTCAGCGCCGAAACTCGTCAATAATCTAAAATCCGCCGGTTATATTTCCATTGTTAATAAAAGAATTTATCGCGATCCGTTCGGTGAACCCATCGAATCGGATCGACCCCATAGACTGACTCAGGAACAAAACCACGTCGTTTCAACAGTGATGGCGTCTTTAGGCCGTGAATTTTGCACCTGCCTTCTAACGGGCGTTACCGGAAGCGGAAAAACCGAAGTGTACATGCACCTCACGGCGACAGTCATCAATTCAGGCTATTCAGCACTGGTCTTGGTCCCGGAAATTGCCCTTATCTCGCAGATGGAACGCCGGTTCAGAGCGAGGTTCGGGGATCGCATCGCGATTCTTCACAGCGGACTCACTGCCGGTGAACGGTATGACCAATGGATGCGGATCGTCCGACGTGAAGTCTCTGTCGTCATCGGAGCCAGATCCGCAATTTTTGCACC
The DNA here is from genome assembly GCA_022340885.1 of Desulfobacterales bacterium. Lineage (GTDB taxonomy): Bacteria > Desulfobacterota > Desulfobacteria > Desulfobacterales > UBA11574 > UBA11574. Next base: position 14,017 of record JAJDND010000224.1, read on the forward strand.
TTTACGAAATATCGGCATTATCGTTGTTGATGAAGAACACGACACTTCCTATAAACAGGATAGCCACTTGCGGTACAATGCAAAGGATCTTGCTGTCGTAAGAGCAAAACTTCAAAGCGCTGTGGCGCTGCTGGGATCTGCAACACCGTCCATACAATCCTTTTATAATGTTAAGACCAAAAAATTCAAGGAAGTGACATTAACCCGGCGAGTCGAAAAACGGTCTCTACCGGAGGTCACTGTTGTAGATCTCCGCGAGAAAAGAGATAATAAGGGAAGCAGACGGTTTATTACCTCGGAGCTTCATGAGGCTATGAAAACGACCATCGGACGCGGCGAGCAAGTTCTCCTTTTTCTGAACCGGCGCGGTTATGCAGGTTATCCGGTTTGCTCACGCTGCGGTGAAGCCGTGCGATGCAAAAATTGTGATATTTCACTGACGCTTCATCAAAAGGACAACGCGTATAAATGCCATTATTGCGGTTTCACGCGGGCGTCCACATCAAACTGTATGTCCTGCGGGTCTTCAAAGATACGGCCCTTGGGGCTCGGGACCGAAAAGATCGAAGCGGCTGCAAAAATGCTTTTTCCTCATGCCGAAGTTGCCAGGATGGATCGAGATACAACACGGCGCAAAGGATCGATGATAAAAATATTGAAAGGCTTGAGAAATCGGTCCATCGATATTCTGGTGGGGACTCAAATGGTGGCCAAGGGACACGACTTTCCAAACATTACCCTTGTGGGGATTATCTGCGCGGATCTTTCCTTGAATTTTCCCGATTTTCGGGCCGGAGAAAGAACATTTCAGCTCCTGGCTCAGGTTGCGGGAAGAGCCGGGCGTGGGGCTGTGTCAGGGCGGGTCATTCTTCAAACTTATAACCCAAATCATTTCAGTATATTATCTGCAACCCGTCAAGATTTCCTGCCGTTTTACAATGCAGAGATCGGGTTCCGGAAGTGTCTTCGTTATCCACCGTTTTCCAGGGTGGCCCAAATTAAAGTATCGGGAAAAGATAAAGAAAAAACCCGGCAGCATGCCCATATTGTAGGAGACCTTTGCTCTGAATTGAAGAAAAAAAACCAATCATTTTCAAGATCTCTGGAAATATTGGGGCCTGTTGAAGCCCCGCTATACAGAATTGCCGGAAAATACCGGTGGCAGATCCTCTTAAAAAGTGTGGAAGTTCAGCCACTGCACCGATTTCTTCATAATTTATGGCTTGTCAACAAGGCTAAAATAAACCGGCGTGACGTAACGGTGATTCTTGATGTGGATCCTGTTTTTATGATGTGAAAAATGGTTTTCCATGAGTGCGCTTTGCGGATACGGAAATCGTGAAATAGAGCCCATTGAATTAAATTGAGAATATGCACCTTGACATTATAGGAGATGCCACTAAAATAATATTTATTCAAAAATAAATTTGTTATACGATTTCTGCGTTATGCCTCTTTTCAAAGTCCGGGATCTTCGAATTGATCTTGAACAATAATCCTTATTTAAGGAAGGGCGGTCAACGGATATGCATGCCTTTTTAAAGGGGATGAATCAGAAGTATAAACCTTATAAACCGATATATTAAAAGGAAAACCCGAGAATGAAAACCAAAATGCTTGCCGTTTTTTTTGTAGCCTTTTCCATTCTTCTGTTCGGAACCGGCACAGTTGGCTTGACCGGCCAGTCACTTCAGACACCATCGGTTTTGATACCGGAAAGCCGGTATACCTTCTCTCCGGTTCTAGACGGTACGGAGATCACCCATGACTTTATCATTCAAAATAAAGGAGACGCACCGCTCGCGATTGAGAAAGTGCGAACCGGCTGAGGGTGCACGGCTGTCTCGTATCCGAGACAAATCCCTCCCGGCGGTGAGGGAAAGATCGTTATCAAAGTGGATACGGCCGGATACGGTGGTAGAACCGTGACCAAAAAAGTAATGGTGAAAACCAACGCTCCCGATCACTCGGTATTTTATTTGACGGTCATGGGAAATGTTGAAAATTTTGTAACTATTGTTCCCAAAAGAGTGACGTTGCGTGGATTGGCGGGCCATCCGATAAAGGCCACGGCAAAAATTATACCCGAGAAAAAGTATCCCTTTAAGATTAAAAGCGTCAGCGTCGTCAATAAGAAGAATATCGGCGTCAAGCTGGAAAAGACCCAGGAAGCAAAAATGACGTCGTATCTCATTACGGTTGAAAACAGGCGGAAAACCAAGGGCCGCTATTTTGACACGATAAAACTAAAAACAGACAGCAAGATTCGTCCTGAAATTAAAATCTATGTTATCGGGAACATCATTTGACAATCGAAATGATAAATCAAAAGATGGACAATATCCAAGTGATCGCTCTTGACTGTGACGGCGTCATGTTTGACACAACGAATGCAAATATGGCGTATTATAATGAGATATTGAAGCACCTCGGCCGGCCGCCTTTGACTCCGGAACAGTTTGCATACTGTCACAGCCATACTGCGGATCAGTCGATCGCACACCTTTTTGATGACGAGCAGGGTTATAAAAGGGCTCAACGCTATCGAAAAAATATGAGCTATATTCCTTTTTTAAAGCACATGGTCCTGGAACCGTATCTAAAGCCGATTCTTGAAGCACTCCGGCCCAGATACAAGACGGCCATAGCGACAAATCGGTCGGATACAATGGACCAGGTGCTCAGCGTGCATCATTTGGAAGGTTATTTTGACCTTGTGGTGAGCTCCATGGATGTTGATCGCCCCAAACCGTATCCCGATCCATTGATCAAGATCCTTGAGTATTTTGAGATTAATGCAAATTGTGCCTTGTATGTCGGGGATTCGGAACTCGATCAGATGGCTGCAAAAGCGGCGGGTGTAACGTTTGTCGCGTATCAGAACACGTCTCTTGACGCCGATTTTCATATCGGGAGCTTAAAAGAGATAGCGTCTATTCTGGATCTCGAGATAGCATCGGCATTTTAATAATTTTCGATAAAAATGACAGTCTATGATCATAAGGATACACGAAGGTCCACCGGTTCTATCTTCACTAAGACCGTCTTGTTCGTTGCTGTTCTTCTACTAAGCCTATTCTGGGATGGTTTGTACGATGTGTCATATTCCAAAAAATCGTTCCAGGCCATTTCCACAGGCGCCACATTCCATATCGACTTTGACGATGGATTATGGGACGGTCCGATTCTTTTCCACACGGGAAACGGAAAACCCGTGCATATTATCCTGGTAAAAAAGGCGGTCCAGAAACTTTATCTGTATTGTTATGACGGACATTACCAGCTGATTAAAAGCTATAATTGCAGCACCGGGGAACGACGGGGAAAAAAGCAAGAAGAACATGATCAAAAGACACCTGAAGGGATCTATTTCAACATCAAAGTTTATCGCGATTCCAAGGTCACGCTGTTCGGCGATCGCGCCTTTGGCTTAAATTATCCCGACATTTTTGACAACCTTGAAGGTAATTTCGGCAGCGGAATTTTTATCCATGGATCCAACCAGACCATAAAACCTTTTTCAACCAACGGATGTGTTGTCTTGAATACGCGCGATCTCGCCGACCTGGACAGACTGGTGTCGTTGGAAAAGACACCGGTCATTATCGGGAAGCAACTTCCTTACCGGTTTGAAACAGCCGGAAAAGAGCCTGCCGAACTGATGATGCTGCTTAAGCAGGCCATGCTTCCCGAGCGGTATCAGTCTTTGAATCGAAAGTTTGGGTCTATCACCGTGTTCGGATTTAAAAAGCGTATCGTGGCAGTAAGTGAGGTAAAGATCAAGGACGGAAAGGGAACACACGGATTCTCCAAGATTTATTTGTACCGGCCCCACAAAAACCGTCTGGTATTGCTTAAGCGGGAATGGCGTGAGCAATGACAGATCTTTTGTCATAATGGGGTTGTGCATGACGGTTATTGGTTCCCGAATCCGTTGCTTTCGCCGCAATCCGGGCAAAACCATGTTATCCCGTTGCACGACATTCCCCAAAAATTTTCCATCATGCATTCCTGACAAATAGCAAAACCGCAACGGCACGTCCAGCAAAACGGCGCATTTTTGCCGCAGCAATGGCAATCGACTTGCCGGGTTCTGCGGCGTCTTCTCCGATAAGATGTTTTTTTAAAATACCTGCCATTTTCATTTTTTATGTGTTCATTCATGCATCAAAATTCACCGGATGATTTTTCCGGCGGTCTTGCCGTCTTGAGGAATTAATGATAGAAACAAAAACATCATCGCATTTGTGACCAAAGATTAATATAGCGGCGTATCCGTGTCAACCGCCGCTCGTCTTTGCAGCAGACCGGGCAAATGACATCGGGAAACGGAATCCGTATGAAAAATGAAAAAACAGTATATCTCATCGACGGAAGTGCCTATATTTATCGTGCCTACCATGCCATAAGAGGGTTGTCCAATTCCAAAGGACTTCCCACCAATGCCGCTTTCGGGTTCACCCGCATGCTCATTAAGCTCATCGAGGATCGGTCTCCGGAATACGTGGCCATGTTTTTTGATGCCAAGGGGCCGACATTCAGGCATGAACTTTACCGGGATTACAAAGCCAACCGCCCTCCCATGCCCGAGGATCTGTCGATTCAGATCCCTTACATAAAGGACATAACCCATGGTTTCAATATACCGGTTATTGAAATGCAGGGCTTTGAAGCGGACGACCTCATCGGCACGTATGGGTTCCGGGCTGAAAAGGCAGGGTTTTCGATTGTCATGGTTACCGGCGATAAAGATTTTATACAGCTGGTTACGGAGCATGCGGTCATCTGGGACCCCATGAAGGACAAAACCATCGATATTCAGTCTGTCAGAAAAGATTTCGGCCTTGAACCTTCTCAGATGATCGATGTGATGGCGCTTTCGGGAGATACGTCGGACAATATACCCGGCGTGCCCGGAGTCGGTCCCAAAACAGCGCTGTCTTTGATTCAGACTTTCGAGTCTATTGACCGGCTTTATGAGCATGTTCATACAATTACAAAGAAAAAGCAGCGGCAAAATCTCGTTCAATACAAGGAACAGGCATTGCTGAGTAAAAAACTGGTAAAGATCGATAGCGATGTCCCCGTTTCATTTTATCCTGAAAAGTTTAGATTCAAAGGACCGGATAATGCCAAATTGTCGCCACTTTTTAAAAACCTGGAGTTCAGGCAGCTGCAGGAAATCTTTCCCGAGCCCACTGATCTTTCAAATAAAAACTACCAGGCGATTTTCGAAATGCCGGCACTTTCAGATCTGATCGATCGGCTCGGCACGGCAAAAAAATTCGCTGTTGATACCGAGACCACATCAAAAGATCCCATGAAGGCCAAACTCGTGGGGCTGTCGTTTTCCATGACGCCAGGCGAAGCATTCTACGTCCCATGCGCCCACGATTATCCGGACGCCCCGCCGCAGCTGGCCCTTGAAAAGGTTTTGGAATTATTAAAACCGACGCTTGAAAACCCGGATATCAAAAAAATCGGCCAAAACATAAAATACGACTGGATGGTTCTCAAACGTCACGGGATAAACCTCGCCGGTGTGACCTTCGACACCATGCTGGCCTCTTACCTGATTAATCCGTCCAAACGCGCACACAATTTGAACCAGATTGCCCTGGATTTTTTGGACCACAAGACGATCACCTACAAGGAGATCGCAGGAAAAGGGGAAAAAGATGTCAGCTTTGCCGAAATTTCCCTGGAGAAAGCGGTTCCGTATTCCTGCGAAGATGCGGATATTACGCTGGCGGCCGCTGATGTCCTGATGCCGATGTTGGAAGAAACCGGTTTGATCGAATTATACACTACCGTTGAAATGCCCCTGGTGCCGGTTTTGATGAATATGGAAATGACGGGCATTTGCGTAGACAAAGGGAAGCTGAAGGAGCTTTCCAAATCCTTCGAGCACCAGCTCGCGCAGCTTGAACGTATGATATATGCCGCTGCCGGGGAAGAATTTAATGTTAAATCCTCCCAGCAGCTCGGAAACATACTGTTTGAAAAACTCAAGCTGCCGGTTCAAAAAAAGACCCGTAAAAAAACAGCATATTCAACAGATGTCGACGTATTGACGGTCCTTGCGGAAAAGCATGAACTCCCGGCACTTGTTTTAAGACACAGAACCCTTGCCAAGCTGAAATCAACCTATACGGATGCCCTGCTCGATCTCATTCATCCGGAAACCGGAAAAATCCATACGTCCTATAACCAAACGGTTACCGCTACCGGAAGGTTGAGCAGTTCAGACCCGAATCTTCAGAACATTCCCATCAGGACCGATGAAGGCATCGAAATTCGTAAGACATTTGTACCCAGAAAAGGGTGGATAATGGTCGCCGCCGATTATTCGCAGATCGAGCTCCGCATACTGGCCCATTATGCCGATGATGATATATTGATCAAGGCATTCACGGATGACGAGGATATTCATGCGAGAACTGCCGCCGAGGTGTTTCAGGTTTTCCCCTCTTTTGTGACGCCTGAGCTGAGACGACAGGCCAAGGTCATTAATTTCGGCATCATTTACGGAATGAGCCCCTACGGACTTTCCAAGGAGTTGGGGATCAGCCAGAAAATGGCCAAAACTTTCATCGACAACTATTTTTCCAGATACCGAGGCGTCAAAAGATTTATCGATCAGACCATCGACGATGCCAGAAAGAATAAAAAGACGAGCACGCTGCTGGGGCGCATCAGACTATTACCGGATATCGACAGTTCCAATAAAATGGTGAGGGAATTTGCGGAACGTACCGCCATCAATACGCCGATTCAAGGCACGGCCGCCGATCTCATTAAACTGGCCATGATCCATGTGGACGAGGCCTTCCGGAAAGGGGGGCTAAACAGCGCAATGCTGCTATCCGTCCATGACGAAATCGTTTTTGAAGCCCCTCCGGATGAACTTGCGACCGTCAAACGCCTTGTCAAAGAAATTATGGAGGGAATTTGGCATCTAAAGGTCCCTTTGAAGGTCAATGTGGCATCAGGGGAAAATTGGGCGGAGGCCCACTGACCCGAATTCCTACGAGACTTGGTCTCCCTATGGCCCATAAACAGGGTAGAAGTGGTTTCAAAACCCCCTCTCAGGCTCAATCTTCCATCTTCGCGATAGCTACGACGGGACAAGCTGTATCGAACTGAAACGTCCAGTCCTCGAAATATTCCCGATATTCCTGCGGTTGGCCGTCTCAGTCCGCCTTGGACCTTAAGCCCGATTGAAGGTTTTGAAACCAATTCTAGAAATTGACGAAGTTCTCTATTCCAATGGTTCAGAATCCTCTTTAACGCCTTTCACTGTTTGTTCAACTGTTTTGTAAACCGCCTTAAACAATTCATCAAAAGCAGCCGGTCCCACCCGCCCCGTTTCAATGAATTTCACAACGATTTCTTTGGTTGACCTTAAGATTAGCTCGTCGATCGTGCCCATTTGGAATCCTTTTATATTTATGTGTAATGAATTTAGATTGTTATCAAAATCAATCCTGTATGTCAAGATCCAAACGATTAGAATTATGACGGTCATAAAAAATTCATTTGCTTTGTTTGACAGAAGCCGGTTTCTTTTCTATTATAACCTTTCACAAAAGATAAATGGAGCACGAAGCATGGTGACATCATCAGAAGAACAAATAAGATATCCTATTGAAAGCCCGGATGTCGTCAAGACCGATATTCTTGTTCCTTTGGAATATCAGTATCACGGACAAAGGGATATCGATATTGTCATTCGACAACCCGAATATACTTCCGTATGTCCGATGACGGGATTGCCGGATATGGGATGTATTACCATCGCCTACCGGCCGCATCAGAAAATTATTGAATTGAAATCGCTAAAATATTATTTGTTGCAATATCGCAACGTAGGGATTTTCTACGAACACGCGGTGAATCGAATTCTTGAAGATCTGGTTTCTGTACTAACGCCTAAATACATGGAAGTTGCGGGAGACTTTACAGCAAGAGGCGGCATTACGACAAAGGTTACCGCCGTGTTCGAAGGAAAAGGTCATGTTTAACATTATGAAGCTGTTTGACGTAGAAATCCGTCCGGCGGTCGGCCTGTTGTTTTTCCTGGCGGCTATTGTCATGATGACGGGGTGTTCGACCGTTCATTCAATCGAAAAGTCAACCAAGCACATGGTGAGAGATTTCAAGGCGCCGGATAGTGAATTAAAAAAAACGATCGCCCTGATGCCCTTTGAAAACAGAACCACCTTTAAAGACGGGGAAATGGATGAAAGAATTACTCAAAATCTGACCCGGGCCATGACCTCCTCCTGCTCGAACATTGTTGTGGAAAAACCGGGCGATTCGAATTATCCCGAAGAGCTGGCAAGGCTTCCTATGCAGATGCCGGGAAAGATCGACAACTTTGATCTGGCCAAAATCGGAAGACGGTTCGGATTGAACGGGGTTGTCACCGGATCTGTAGTCAATATTTCGCCGGATAATAAGAAGAAAGGAATTCTGTGGTTCAAAGATACCCATTACTATGTACAGGTCCAGATTTCGGCTCAGGTGTATGATACGGAAACCGCCGCCAAACTGCTTGATGAGAGTTTTGTCCACGAAGTAGAGGTTGACGAAGGAGACCTGGAATCGGTAAACACAGAATCCGGCATCCAAGCATCCATTATAGATGAGGCGTTGAAGGCCATCGTTGACAAAATGGGGGAAAAAATTTGCACTGCGGTTATTTTGCAACCTTGGAAAGGGTTTATCACTTCCATCGATGCTCATCGGATTATGATAAATTCCGGGAAAAAAACAGGTCTCAAGATCGGTGATTTGTTCGATGTTTTTGACAGCAGTGGCATCTTCAAAGGGGCGGGCGGCCAACGATTCTTTATCCCGGGCGTTAAGGTAGGGGAAATCAAGATCACCACGGTCTATCCCGACAAGGCTGAAGCGATTCTCCTCTCAGGTAAGGACATACAGGCAGGCTTTTCCATTCGGGCAAAGGAATAACGTTGTTTATGCAATATCAGGATTCTCATGGGCAGTCGAATTTGAGCAGCGGGTCGTCATATACCAGTTCACCTTTTTTTATGACTTTTTCCACTGTGTTTATCCCGACATGATAAGGGATGAATTGATAGGAAGGGTATTTGAGTATAACGACGTCGCCGTACTTTCCGATATCCAGACTTCCGATTGTGTCCGCGCGCTGTAAAGCCGCCGCGCCGTTAATGGTGAGGGCGGTAACCGCCTCCTCTATACTGAAGTTCATATAAAGCGTTGCCAGTGCAAAAATCAACGGGATCGATTCCGAATAGCAGCTACCGGGATTGAAATCCGTGGCCAGGGCCACGGCCAAGTTGTTATCGATCATGTAGCGTCCATTTGCGAACGGTTCCTTTAAACAAAATGCCGTCCCCGGCAGCAGCGTTGCCACTACACCTGCTTCGGCCATTGCGCGCAGGCCTTTATCGGAGGCCTGAAGCAGATGATCCGCCGAAACAGCCCCGATTTCAGCCGCCAGTTCGGAGCCGCCAAGGGGCTCGATTTCATCCGCATGAATTTTTATTTTAAGTCCATTCTTTCCGGCATTCATCAGCAGACGCTTTGACTGCCGTATGGAAAACACATTCTTCTCGCAAAAAACATCGCAGAACTCTGCAAGATGTCGATCGACAACTTCCGGCAGTACCGTTTCGATGATAAAATCGATAAATACATCCGCTCTTCCTTTATATTCCTCAGGCAATGCGTGTGCCCCTAAAAACGTGCTGACCACGTCCATGGGATGACATTCGTTCAATGCTTTCAGAACTTCCAATTGCTTTATTTCGGTATCGCGGTCCAATCCGTAACCGCTTTTTCCTTCAACGGTTGTAACACCCAATGACAACATGGCGTTCAATCGGCGAATACCCGTTGTCATCAGACCTTCCTTATTTGCCCTTCGGGTAGATTTAACCGTGTTCAGAATGCCGCCGCCTCTTTTGAGGATTTCCATATAACTGTCGCCGCGAAGCCTCCAGGAAAATTCCTGGGCCCGGTATCCTCCAAAAACCAAATGCGTATGTGAATCGACGAATCCCGGAAGCACGGCTTTTCCTGAAGCATCGATAGCGACAAACCTTTTGTCTTGAATCGATTTTTCATCAAAATTCGCTAAAATCTCGCCTGTTTTTCCAACGGACTGAATCGTGCCGTTTTCAATCACCAGAGCGCCGTCTTTAATAACATAAAGATCCGACATTTCTTTGCCCTTTTTTGCTTTGAAGCCGCTGCATGTCACCAGTTGGGCGGCGTTTTTAATGATAATATTGCCGTTCATAGGCGATTCCCCCACAAGAAAGATTCAACACAAAGGTTTTGAGATCGTTATTACGATTAATGGTGCGGATGCTCAATTGTATTTTTAATTGAATTATATTACTGTTGCTTTAATGAATACAATAAAAAATAAGGATTGTTCATAATGAAGCCGATCAGTATTGGGACGAAAAAAACAACCCTTGAGGATCTTATCTCTATTTCAAGGCGTGGCGCCAAAGTGCAATTGGCCGAAGCATCCAAACAACGGATCGAAAAAGCCCGCAAGCTCGTCGAGCAATGGGTAAAGGAAGAAAAATCCATCTATGGCGTTACCACCGGTTTCGGGGCGCTGAGCGACGTCGCCATATCAACTAAAGACACGAGACAGCTTCAACAGAATATTCTCATGAGCCATTCAGCGGGGACAGGGGATATGCTCGATGAAGAAGCGGTACGGGCGGTTATGGCGCTTCGCATCAAAGATTTTGCCCTGGGATATTCGGGTATTCGCCTGGAAACCGTAGAACATCTCATTACCCTGCTGAACAAGGGCGTTGTTCCGATGGTTCCGGAAAAGGGCTCCGTAGGTGCCAGCGGCGATCTGATCCCCTTGGCCCATCTTTCTCTGGTATTGATCGGTCTTGGAAAAGCGTTTTACAACCAAAAGGAGATGTCCGGATCGGATGCATTAAATCATTGCGGTTTGACGCCGCTTCGGCTGGAGGCGGCAGAGGGACTTGCACTGATAAACGGCACCCAGATCATGACCGCCATCGGCGGACTCGCGGTGTATGATGCCATAAATCTTGCCAAATTGATTGATATTGCCGCAGCTGTCAGTCTGGAAGTTCTCATGGGAAGCCGGATGGAGTTCGATCCGAGAATTCATCACGTCAGGCCTCATCCGGGCCAGGCGTTGTCTGCGGAGAATATGTATCGAATTACCCGGAACAGTGAAATCGTAACCTCTCATAAGGACTGTCATCGTATCCAGGATGCTTATACCTTAAGATGTTCTCCCCAGGTCCACGGCGCCAGCAGAGATGCGGTTCGTTATGCGAAAAAAGTGCTGGAAACGGAGATGAATGCTTCAACGAACAACCCGCTTATTTTTCCGGACTCTCAGGACTTTCTGCTGGGGGGCAATTTTCATGGCCAACCCGTCGCCCTGGCAATGGACTTTCTCGGCATGGCTGTTTCTGAATTTGCCAATATTGCCGAACGCCGCATCGAACGTCTGGTCAATCCCATGTTGAGCGGTCTTCCGGCATTTCTTGTCAGCGACGGCGGTTTGAATTCCGGTTTTATGATTGCCCAGTATACCGCTGCCGCCCTTGTTTCAGAAAACAAAGTGCTTTCTCACCCGGCTTGCGTGGATTCCATCCCGACTTCCGCCAACAAAGAAGATCATGTTTCCATGGGAACGATTTCCGCGCGAAAATGTCGGGACATCGTCAAGAATGCCGAAGACGTTGTTGCCATTGAACTATTATGCGGTGCCCAGGCACTGGATCTTTTCACCAATATGAAACCGGGAGAAGGATCCCTGGCGGCGTATACCGCTATCAGAAAAGCGGTCCCGCACTTGGAAAAAGACCGGGTCTTGCATGAAGATATTAAAGTGGTTAGAGAATTGATGAAAAACGGCGTGATTATCAAAGCGGTGGAACAAAAGGTGGGGAAGCTGAATTGACTCGAAAGAAACCGATGTCAATGTTTGGTAATAGCGATTTGAGCCAATATGGAGGGCACTATCTAAAACGTTTTTCATTTTGGCGTGTTTTAGAAAAAGCTGACGAATCAATTTGGCTGCGGAAAGGCAAAACGCCGGACTCAGATGCACATCGAAATGGATGTTGTCCAAAACTTATTATCGACGTTTGATATTTTTAGTCTTAAGCGGCATTCGGCCTTTAAATGTTGCATGGGAGATGGTATTTTACATAAAACAGGGATTGTGGTAGCTTTAAAAAAGGAACTTTCATAACAATAAAAATGAGTTTTTTTAAAAGGAGGTCCTAAGATGGCAATAAACATAACATGGTTTGGTCATGCATGTTTTTTGATCGAAACCAATGGCGCAAAATTGTTGATTGATCCCTTCATTACCGGGAATCCTTTGGCGCCGGTTCCGGCGGATGCGATCGAGGCGGATTACATCCTTGTTTCACACGGCCACGGCGACCATTTAGGGGATACCGTAGATATTGCCAAGAGAACCAATGCGACCGTCATTTCAAACTTTGAGATTCAGAACTGGTTCGTTAAGCAGGGATTGGAAAACGTTCATCCGCAGCACATCGGCGGTGGTTTCAATTATCCCTGGGGCCGTGTAAAATTGACCATTGCCCAGCATGGATCAGCGCTTCCGGACGGCACTTACGGTGGCAATCCCTGTGGATTTTTGTTCTATATAGAAGGGAAAAAGATTTACCATGCCTGCGATACAGGCCTTTTCTTCGATATGAAACTGATCGGCGAAGAGGGGATCGACTTGGCGATTCTGCCCATCGGAGACAACTTTACCATGGGTCCGGATGATGCCTTGCGCGCCGTAAAACTGATTGAGCCGGGGTATGTGATTCCGATTCATTATAATACGTTTGATGTCATCAAACAGGATCCCAACGCATGGGCGGATAAGGTGAAAGAAGAAACCTCGGCCAAAGTGGCGCTAATGAAACCCGGTGACGTATTTAAACTTTAGCCTTAATCTTTATTTAAAGAGAATTTGAAATCATATGTCCCAAAGAGATTATTACGAGATATTGGGGGTCGAAAAGGATGCCGGGCAGAAACAGGTCAAAGAGGCCTACCGGCATTTGGCCTTTAAATATCATCCGGACAGAAATCAAGGCAATCCGAAAGCTTCCGATGAGATGAAGGCTGTCAATGAAGCCTACGCCGTGCTTTCGGATCCGGCGAAAAGGCGCGAATACGATGCATTACAGCAACGGTTCGGATCATCCGCCCACTCCCGGTTCAGAAGCAGCTACTCCGAACAGGATATTTTTAGCGGTTCGGATATCAACCATGTTTTTGAAGAAATGGCAAAGGCATTCGGATTTCGAGGCTTCGATGACGTCTTCAGGGAATTTTACGGCAGCAATTACCGGACCTTTCAGTTCAGGCGACCCGGTTTTTTTGCCGGGGGATTTATTTTCGGCGGTCCGTACAAAGGCGGCGAGCATGGCCAATCGGCAATTCCGCCGCCGCGTACCCTCGGAAAACTATCCAGATATATTTTTAAAAAAATCAGCGGTGTTGAAATACCCCTAAACGGCGAAGATCTTGAGGACGTGATTCACTTGACCGATGAACAGGCACGGCAGGGGGGACCCTACGCTTATTTTTTGCGAAAAAAATCCAAAAAACTGGTGGTTAAGATTCCGCCGGGCGTCTCGGAGGGACAGCGAATACGGCTGGCGGGAATGGGAGAAGATGGAAAAGGCGGGGGAACACCGGGAGATCTTTACTTAAAAGTTCACATCAAAAGGCCGCTCATTCAGAAAATCAAAAAGTCCATTGCCGATCTTCGCAAACGGTGACACGAGAGTTCGTGTTCGATAGTACCTTAGGCTTCTCCTTTCAAACCGATCTTATCGGCCACTTCCCGCATGCCCATAATCGTATCCGTAATCAATTCCGTCAGCTCGACGCCCAGCATTTTCGCGCCCTTTTCGATAATGGATCGATCGACTCCGGCGGCGAACCGTTTATCCTTCCACTTCTTTTTAACTGATTTGGCTTTCAAGTCCATCAAGCTTTTTGAAGGGCGAACCAGCGCTGTCGTCACCACGAGGCCGGTAAGCTCATCAATGGCGTATAGCACCTTTTCGAGTTCTGTTTTCGGCTCAACATCCGAGCAAATTCCCCAACCATGACTGACCACCGCACGGATATACTCCTGCGGCCAGTTGTTTTGTTTTAAAATTTCTTCGGTTTTTCGGCAGTGTTCTTCCGGGAACTGTTCGTAGTCCAGGTCATGGATCAGGCCGATAACACCCCATTTTTCTTCATCTTCTTGTCTTTTTCGGGCGAAATACCGCATCACGCCTTCTACAGCCAGCGCATGTTTGATAAGGCTTTCATTTTTGTTATACTGATTGAGAAGCGCGAAAGCCTGTTCACGGGTTGGAACGGTTGTAGTCATGTTTCATCTCCTGAATGTGAGACCCTTGAAAAACGCCCCTTTTTGCCCAATTTCTGCGTTATGTTCAAATTTCAATCCTCGAAATACTCAATGTATTCCTGCGGTTAAAATTTTCGCCTTC
>JAJDND010000119.1 GCA_022340885.1 Desulfobacterales bacterium
TTTCCGGCGATCGAATCACCGTGTTATCCATGATTTCCGAGTGCGTTATATTCTTTTCAACGGTTTCGCCGGTTACGGTAAGACAGTCTGTATTAATCAAACCGGAGCCGGCCAGTTCTTTCATTACCGCCTGAATGCCGCCCGCCCGGTTCAGGTCTTCAAGATGGTGCGTTCCTGCGGGACTCAAAGCGCACAGATGGGGCGTGGCCTTGCTGATATCATTGATTTGGTTTAGATCGATGGTTACGTTAGCCTCTGCTGCGATCGCCGGAAGATGTAGCACGGTATTGGTTGAACATCCAAGTGCCATATCCACGGTCAGGGCATTTTGAAAGGCCCGGCCGGTCATAATTTTTGACGGCGTTATGTCTTGCTCCAGGAGGCGAATGATCCGTATCCCGGCTTCTTTGGCCAGCCGGATGCGGGCCGACATGACAGCGGGAATGGTGCCGTTGCCGGGCAGGCCCATGCCCACGGCTTCGGTCAGACAGTTCATGGAATTTGCGGTGAACATACCGGCGCATGATCCGCAGGTGGGACACGCACAATCTTCTATCTTTGAAAGCTGATCTTCGGTCATGTCGCCGGCCAGCACCGCACCCACGGATTCGAAAACCGTGATCAGATCTATTTGGTCGGTATTCGGCTTGGCGGGATGGTTGCCTGCCAGCATGGGGCCTCCGCTGACCACAATGGCGGGGAGATCGAGACGGGCCGCCGCCATGAGCATCCCGGGAATGATTTTGTCGCAGTTGGGAACCAGAACCAGGGCATCAAACGCATGGGCAACGGCCATAACTTCAATGGAGTCGGCGATCAGCTCCCGACTTGCCAGCGAATATTTCATTCCTTCATGGTTCATGGCAATGCCGTCGCAAACGCCGATGACGCCGAACTCGATGGGCGTACCGCCTGCCATATAGACACCGGCTTTGACGGCCTCGACAATCTTGTCCAGATGAATATGTCCCGGGATTATCGCATTGGCTGAATTGGCGATGCCGATGAGTGGTCTTTGGATTTCGGCGTCCGTGTATCCCATGGCTTTGAATAGTGATCGGTGGGGCGCCCGCTCCACCCCTTTTTTAACCAGGTCGCTTTTCATAGGCTCTGTCTCCTTAATAAAAAAACCGTTATCAGCTTTCAGGGCTGATAACGGTTTTTGTTTTTTTTTGGCTTGGTCGGAAAATTAGGCCATTATCAACCCCGTGCCTCGCAGCAGATAAGTACATCTACTACGAGGATAATAATAAGGCTAATAAGGTTGTTAATGGCTAAAATATTTTTCATTATGACCTGTGTATTTATTTAATTGAGAATACAATTTTTAACCGGTCCTATATACCCTTGTCAAGCATTTTCTTATCTTTAACTAGCAAAATCATTTTTTTCTCCGGCGTTATCTGTTATGGTCCTTGCAGCCAAAGTTGTGATCAAAACCATGGTGTTGAGAAAAAAATGACGGACAAACGAAATCATTTCATAAAGTTGCTTAAAAAAGTTCAGGTGAACGTTCCCTTCCTAAAACTCAAAAGTGAGTATCTTCCATTGGTTATGGAATACGGCATAAATCCTGAAATCGGGATCGATGCCGATGCTCTGGATACGATCCCGGATAAAGCATTCAGAAACATCGCAGAGGTTTTTAAAACACATCACCGGAAAATAACATTGCACGGTCCGTTTATGGATTTGGTTCCGGGTGGACTCGATAACTGGCTGCTGGCGGTCACTCGAAAACGTTTGGATCGGTTTTTTGAGATCGTTCCGATTTTCGAACCGATTCATGTGGTTTGCCACGCCGGTTATGATCCATGCCATTATAAAGCGCATTGGAATAAATGGCTGGCCAACAGCGTTGCCACATGGAAACCCCATGTCCGCCGGGCGGAAAGATTCGGTTTTAAACTCTTGCTGGAAAATGTTTATGAGACGCATCCCGACGTGCACCGCGCCCTTTTTGATTCGATTTCATCAGATGCTTTGGGATTTTGTCTGGACATAGGGCACCACCATGTTTTTGCAAAGAGTCCCCTCAAAGAATGGATCGAAACACTGGGTGAAAAAATAATGGGGCTGCATCTTCACGATAACAGCGGAGAGGAAGACGCGCATTTGGCCATCGATAAAGGAAATGTCGATTTTACGGGTCTTTTTCGATTGATAAGTGCAAAAGGATTGCGGCCCACGGTTACGCTGGAACCCCACGATGAAGAAACCCTATGGCAAAGCCTGGCATCCAAAAAGCTGGAAAAGTTTATTTGGAATTTTCCCTAAAACCGCACCCCTTGGTGTGACAGACCAAAAAAGTGCCCTGTTTTTTCGTTGTTTTTTCCATCAGAAATTCGGCGCCGCATTCGGGGCATTTCTTTGCGATGGGCCTGTCCCATAGGGCAAAGGAACAGTCCGGAAAGCGGCTGCAGCCGTAAAAAATTTTGCCCCGCTTAGATGACCGTTCAACAAGTTCTCCGCTGCAGCCGATTTCAGGACAGTGGACGCCCGTTGCTTTTCCGCTGTGGTTTGCATTTGTCGACTGGGTGTTTTTACATTCCGGATAACCCGAACAGGCGTAAAATGATCCGTATTTTCC
Organism: Desulfobacterales bacterium; assembly: GCA_022340885.1. Lineage (GTDB taxonomy): Bacteria > Desulfobacterota > Desulfobacteria > Desulfobacterales > UBA11574 > UBA11574. The sequence continues at coordinate 2,591 of JAJDND010000119.1, forward strand.
ATCTTTGATAAGCATGGGTTTGCCGCACTTATCGCAAACCCTGTCCGAGACCTCGCCTGAAGTCGGCTCGATGGGATGAACGGCCCCTTTTTCATCCCGCGAATAGTTCCGTGTATATTTACATTCCGGGTAGTTGGCGCACCCCAGAAATTGTCCGTTCTTTCCGACTTTGATATGCAATCGGGAATGGCATTCGGGGCAGGTGAGGTCTGTGGGAAAACCGATGCCTTTTACGCTGAGCATTCCTTCTGAAGCTGCGTCGAGCTCTTTTTTAAAGGCCTCGTAAAATCGCGTCAAAATATCTAAATAATCTACCTCTGCCGCTTCGATTTGGTCCAGTCCATCTTCCATTTTAGCCGTAAATTCCACATCGATGACATCCGGAAAGCTTTCCACCAAAAGATCGTTTACAATAAATCCCAGTTCGTTGGGTATAAAATACCCTTTTACGAGGTTCACATATCCCTTTTCCCGAATGGTTGACAAAATGGCCGCATAGGTACTGGGTCTCCCGATGCCGTTTTCCTCGAGTTCCTTAACCAAAGATGCTTCCGAAAATCTCGGCGGCGGAATGGTAAAATGCTGTTTCGGTTCCAACTGATTAAGTTTTAAAACCATCCCTTCATTGAGCTCGGGAAGATCATCTTTTTTCTTCTGGCTGTCGCTTTCGATCTGGTCTTCAACAGACATGTAAAGCGCCATAAATCCGGGGAACGCCACGGATGAACCGTTTGCGGTAAAAAGGTACGAGCCTGCGCCGACGGACACGGAAACTTTATCGATATGAGCTTGGCTCATCTGCGATGCTACAAAGCGATTCCAGATGAGTTCGTATAAAGAAAATTGATCCTGGGAAAGGAAGGGTTTTATTTTTTCAGGTGTATTAAAGACTGAAGTCGGGCGTATGGCTTCATGGGCATCTTGGGCTTTTTTACGGTTTTTGAAAAAACGCGGACTTGAAGGCGCATACGTGCTGCCGAATTTCTCCCTGACAAAATCCAGGGCTTCCAAAGCGGCTTCCTTTGCAATTCGAGTGGAGTCCGTGCGCATATATGTTATCAGACCTTGCGGCTCTCCGGGATCCAGTTCTAAGCCTTCATAGAGCTGTTGGGCCACAATCATGGTTTTTTTGGCTGAAAATCTCAGCTTGCGGATCGCCTCCTGCTGAAGTTTGCTGGTAATGAACGGAGGAAGCGGATTTTTCTTTATTGTTTTTTTCTGAACTTTTTCAACGACAAATTTTTCCTTTGACAGATCTTTAATAATATTATCAGATGTTAGTTCATTGGGGATGTTGATCTTTTTCCCATTTTTCTTGACGAGTTTTGCTGTAAACGGCGGAGGGGCATTGTCCTCGAGATGAGCGGTAATAGACCAGTATTCTTCAGGTTCAAAGGCTTGAATGGCACGTTCTCTTTCACAAATAATCCTCACGGCAACCGACTGAACCCGTCCTGCGCTGAGGCCTCCTTTAACCTTTCGCCATAACAGGGGGGAGATTTGATATCCAACAAGACGGTCCAATATCCTGCGCGCCTGCTGCGCTTCATATTTGTTTTGGTTGAGTTGTTCCGGTGCTTTCATCGCTTCGTGGATGGCATTTTGTGTCAACTCGTGAAAGAGAACCCTGTGAAACCTTCTGCCTTTTTTCTTGAGAATTTCCGCCGTGTGCCATGCGATGGCCTCGCCTTCACGGTCAGGGTCCGGTGCAAGATAAACATCTGCTGAATCTCCTGCAGCCTGTTTCAAAGATTTGATGACTTTTTGCTTTCCCGGGATATAGGTATACTTGGGTTTGAACCCTTCTTCTACATTGATTCCGATCTCTTTCGGCGGAAGGTCCTTGATATGGCCGACAGTGGCGGCGACATTATATTGATTGCCGAGATATTTCTTAATGGTTTTGATCTTTGTGGGCGATTCTACGACGACGAGGGATTTGGCCACGATATTACCTCATTTATTCAGAGTTCAAGGTTCAGAGTTCAGCGTTTTTTTGTTCGATGATCTATCGATTCGATATCACAACATATACTTTTAATTAAAACACCAAACGCCAAATATTTGATGAATTCGACTTTTCAGGAACTCATCAAATCTATAAAATATGACGTTTCGGAAATTCCGCAAGTCATGCGCTTAAGGTTTGCCATTTAAATTTAACAGGCGCCGTTATTTCTTACTCATTTTCTTCTGTTTTCGAAAAGAATTTGCCCGCCGATTGCAGGGCCATGCCTTTGAGTTCAAGTTGCAGCAAAATACTCGATAGTTTTCCGGGTTCCATTGAAAGCATTCTTGCCAGGTCATCGATATGAACCGGGTACGGCTCAAGCGCCTCGGAGACGATCGTTTCGTCGTCTGACAATAGTGGCTTCTTCTTTATTGTATCGTCGGAAAATTTGTCATTTTCATCAGGCGTTTTTATTACATGAGAAAGTTCTTCCATGATATCCCGGGCATGTTCCACGAGCTTGGCGCCTTGCTTTATCAATGTGTGAGTGCCGGTGCTTTTAAATGACTGAATACTGCCCGGAACGGCGAATACCTCTCGGTTTTGCTCAGCTGCAAGATGCGCCGTTATCAGCGATCCGCTTCGTTTTGTCGCTTCAACGACCACCGTCCCCAGAGAGATACCGCTGATGATTCTGTTGCGTCTCGGAAAATTGTGAGCATCCGGCTCAGTTTTAAGCGGGAATTCCGAAATAACCGCGCCGTTTTCGGCGATTCGATAAAATAGTTTTCGGTTCTGTGACGGATAAATATATTCCAGACCGCTTCCAAGAACTGCGATCGTGTTGCCCCCACCCATCAACGCACCTTCATGGGCCGCAGAATCAATACCCAGCGCCATACCGCTGACAATTGTCATTTGAAGCTGTGCCAAATCATAACATAGCCGCCGGGTCGTCAAAATCCCGTAACGGGTTGCGTTTCTGGAGCCGACGATGGCGATGTTTCGAAAAGAATTGTCCAGACGGCCGAAAACATACAAAAAAGGCGGCGGATCAGGAATATGGCGCAAAAGAGACGGATAATCACTATCCGTCATGGTGACGATTTGATATCCCTTTTGCACGACGAGGTCGAGATCACGTTTCACCGAATCGCTAACTTTATGGTGCTTTATCCTGTCTGCGAGACGGGATGTGACACCTTCGACTTGGACAAGATCTTTGTGACTGGTTTCAAAAATAATCTCCGGTGAATGAAATCGGTCGATAAGGCGCTTGAACAGCAGGTTCCCGATTCCGGGAACGCTTTTTAGGATGAACCATGGCAGAATATAATCCACGGGCTATTTTTTTCCATGAGTTTGCCAGGCGATGAGTATAGGACTTGCGACGTAAATTGAGGAATATGTCCCGACGATGATGCCCACAAGCATTGCAAATGCAAAATCATGAATAATTCCGCCACCGAGGACAAACAGGGCGACTACCACGACAAGGGTGGTCCCGGAGGTCAGCAAGGTCCGGCTCAAGGTCTCGTTTACGCTTCTGTTGATGACGATTTCCAGGGGGTTCTTTTGATATTTTCTTAAATTTTCACGAATTCTGTCAAAAACGATAATGGTATCGTTGAGAGAATATCCGATGATGGTGAGGAGTGCGGCGATTATCGGCAGCGTGAATTCCTTGTTGAACAGGGAAAATAAGCCGACGGTAATCGTGACATCGTGGATCAGCGCGACGATCGCCCCCATGGCAAATTTTAAATTCAATACCCAGAAAAGTACAAGGGTGACCACCAGCGCCGTCACGATCAGAATAGGAATGCTGACATCAAAAATAGAAAGCAGGTAGACCGCTCCCATGAGCACCCCGGCCATGACGCCGCTTAAAACCCATTTGAATTCGAAGCGGCCCGATATATAAATGGCGATGAAAAGCAGTGCGTAAAACATGGCAAACAGGGCCTTCCCGCGCAAATCCTTACCGATTTTGGGACCGACGATCTCAACACGGCGTATGGTTGCATTGGTGCCGGTCGATGTTTTCAAAGCCTTCTGAAGCTTGGCGGAATATCCCTCTGAGCTAATGCCCGATCTGTCGGTGCGGATAAGATACTCATCGTCACTTTTTTCTCCGAATCTCTGGACGGAGGATTTTCCAAGATCTATGGCTGCAAGACCGGATTTGATTTTGTTCACGGTTACGGGTTGGGTGAATTTAACCTGTATCAAAGTACCGCCGGCAAAATCGATACCGTATTTGGGTCCTTTGTGTATCACTAGAGACGCGATGCTCATAAAAATCATCGCCAGGGAAACAGTGAAAGCGATTTTTCTTTTGCCGACAAAATCGACGTTGATATCTGGTTTAATAAATTGCATTAATATAAATCTCCCAACTAAATACTTAAGCTTTTAACTTTTCGTTTGATCAGGTAATAGTCAAATATGATCCGGCTCAAAATCAGGCCTGTAAACAAACTGGCGATGACCCCGAGGCTGAGTGTTACGGCGAACCCTTTGACAGGGCCGGTGCCGAACTGAAACAGGACGATAGCCGCGATGAGCGTCGTGACGTTGGCGTCGAGAATCGTCAGCGTCGCCCGGTCATAACCGGCTTCCACGGCCGCACGCGGCGTTTTGCCGATATGCATTTCTTCCCTAATCCGTTCAAAGATGAGAACATTGGTATCGACCGCCATGCCGATGGTGAGAATGATGCCGGCAATGCCCGGAAGTGTCAGGGTGGCTTGGAATCCGGCCAGGCCTGCGGCAATCAGAAGAATGTTGAGGAGTAATGCAAAGTCTGCAATAAGCCCGGATCCTTTGTAATAGACAACCATGAAAAGTACAACCAGGATACCGCCGACAATCATGGAAATAAGTCCTTTTCGAATGGAATCGGTTCCCAATGAGGGGCCGACGGTTCTTTCTTCGAGTATTTTTACCGGTGCGGGGAGAGCGCCGGCGCGGAGCGCAATGGCGAGATCACGAGCTTCTTCCGTGGTAAAATGCCCCGTGATGCGGGCCTTGCCGCCGGTGATTTTTTCCTGGATCACCGGGGCTGAATATACCTTGTTGTCCAGCACGATGGCCAGGCGTTTTTTGACGTTTTCTCCTGTGATTCTTGCAAAATCTCTGCCACCTTTTTTATCGAAATCGATGGAGACATAGGGTTCGTTATATTGAGAATCGATTTGAACCCGGGCATCGGTTAAATGCGCGCCGGTTAAAAGAGTCCTTTTTTTCAGCAGGTAAGGCGTTCTATATGTTCGGTGAGTTGTCGGATCCACCCTGACGCCGTAAAGAATTTCGCTTCCTGGAGGGACGTTTCCTTTGAGGGCGGCATTGAGGTCATGGGTTTCATCCACGAGTTTAAATTCCAAAAGAGCGGTTTTGCCGATCAGCGCAATGGCCCGCTTGGTATCTTTTATTCCGGGAAGTTGGATGAGTATCTGATTTTGACCCTGGAGACGGATATCGGGCTCGCTGACCCCAAACTGATCGATTCGGTTTCTAATGGTTTCAAGGGCTTGATCGGTTGCCAGTTTTTTGATTTGCTCGGTCTCTTTGGCCGGAAGATCCATCAAAAGGGTTAAGACGTCTCCATTGGTGTTTCTCGAGAGAACGCGCAGGTTTCTAAAATCTTTGTCGATTAATGCATCGAATTCATCTATATTTTTTTGACCGTCCAGTTTAATCTCCAGCCGGTTTCCCTGAACCCGATTCAAAGAGATAAACCGAATATGTTCTTCCTTTATGGAGCTTCGCATTTCCTGACTGATGCGCTCGATAGTGCCTTCCACTGCTTTTTCCGTATCCACTTCAAGGGTCAGGTGCATTCCGCCCTGAAGATCAAGACCCAGATTTATTTTTTTATGGGGCCAAAAGGAGGGCCTTATAGTGGGAAGAACATAAATAATTGCGACGACAATAACGCCGAAAACTCCTAATGCTCGCCAAGAAAGATTAGTCAATGATCTTTTCCTTTCAATCCATTGCAGCTTTCCGAAAAACAACCGTGCATCTATTATTATCCTGTTGAAAGCACGACGACCTGAAACCGCCTGCATTTTTCAGAAACTGATGCAAGACTGCTCGATTATTTTGATTCAATTTTGTTTTTTTTTGTACCCTGGGGCTGTGACGAAGTTTGCAACACCTGGGCGACATTTCCGCGGGCGATTTTCACGCGCACCTTGTCCGCGATTTCCACCGTCATGGTGGTATCACTAACAGCTGTTACGCGTCCGTGCAGTCCGCCACTGGTGACGATACGGTCTCCTTTTTTGAGCTGGCCGACCATTTCGCGATGCTCCTTGGCTTTCTTTTGCTGGGGCCGTATCAATAAGAAATAAAAAATGACGAACATGAGGATAATGGGAATAAGCGATGCGATTCCGCTGGCGCCTTGACCGGCTCCAGCACCTCCAGTACCCATTGCATAGGCGATATTAATCAAGACAAAACCTCCTTCTAAGTGAGATATTTGAAAAATGCTCATTTTTCAAAGGTCTCATACTGTAATTTGTTTCTCAGGTCAATTCTTTCTTTATTTCGCAGGCATCCAGAGCGTCTCACCGTCAAATTGAATGCGGTTTACATGTTTATAATCAATAAGATCCAGAAATGCGAAAATCTGATCCATATTATAGACGACCACTTTGGTCAAGGGAAAGATTAGGTTAAGGTTCTTATCCAGCTTGTGTTCTTTTATATTGTATATGTTTACCGTGTGCTCGGAAAATTTCAGGATCTTTCCGATACCCGAACTGCGTCCGCCGTTAAGCGGTTCGTCTGAAACGGGAGACAGTTGGACGCCTTTATGGTCGAAGTAGTCTTTCAAAAACGTAAAATGGATGTTCCAGATATTTTCTCCGGGTTGAACCACATGAATTCCAAAGGATTCTATTTTTTTATTG
>JAJDND010000055.1 GCA_022340885.1 Desulfobacterales bacterium
GGTTACTTAAAGTCAAAGATTTGTGTATTGGATTGGTTAATATCAAACTGTTTGATTTTATGAAATATACTCCATAATTTTTATGAAAAGTTATACATAATTTTAACCCACGGGATAGGCAGCGCGAGCCGAAAAGACAGCGTCCCTGGCTGTCCTGCCCGTGGATAAACTCAGGGAGAAAGCGAGGGCCTTTTATGTCAGATTTTTGGAGCAATATAGTAAGTGGATTTTGGGGAAGTATAGTTGGTATAATAATAGGAGCGGTAATTACAGTTATTGTGACTCGAATATATTATATTAAAGCAAGTCGAGAATTAAAGGATGAGGCTTCAGAACTTGAAAATCTCATCAAAATAATCGGGCGTGGGTTAGAAAATGCAAAGCTTTTTAAGTTTAAAAGGAATGAAAAGGGAAAAATTCTTGGATTGACAGCCGTTAGGATAGGTCCACAAAATGTAATATCGGAGCCAAGCGTTTCAAGCCCATCTATTGAGAAAACTGATAAATCTTTAAGAAAGGGGGGGGATTAATCATGGGAAGCATTTACAAAAGGGGAAAGGTTTACTGGATTCAGTACTATCGAAACGGTAAACCCTACCGGGAAACCACTAAGAGCCATAAGGAAGCCGATGCCAAGCGCCTATTGAAAAAGCGCGAGGGCGAAATATCAGACGGCAAACTGCCGGGCATTTACTTTGACCGTGTGAAGTTTGACGAACTGGCAGAGGACTTTCTCAGGGATTATCGTATCAATCAGAAAAAGTCTCTTGATAAAGCAGAAAGGAGCGTCAATCATCTTAAGAAGCGGTTTGAAGGGTATGCCATACCCCAAATTACAACGCCTAATATTCAAGCTTATATTGAGGATCGTTTTAACGAAAGCGCTGCAAATGCCACAATTAACCGCGAACTTTCGGCATTGAAACGAATGTTGAACTTAGGGGCCAGACAGACGCCTCCAAAGGTTGACCGTGTGCCTTATATCCCTATGCTGAAAGAAAACAATGTACGCAAGGGATTCTTTGAACATGCCGAGTTTATGGCCTTGAGGGATAACCTGCCGGACTATCTCAAAGGCTTTGCAACATTCGCTTATAAAACAGGTTGGAGAGTGTCGGAAATAACCGGCTTGACATGGAATCAGGTTGACCGAAATCAAGGCATAGTGTGGCTTGAAACAGGTGATACAAAGAACGATGAGGGCCGTACGGTCTATCTTGACGATGAACTTCAAGAGATTTTTCAAAAGCAATGGGATAACCGAAAAAGAAGCAGGAAGTTGACCCCTTATGTATTTCCTAACATGGACGGAACAGACCGTATAAGTGATTTTAGGGGTTCATGGAACAAAGCCTGTAAAGATGCCAAAATGGGCAAAAGACTTTTTCACGATTTCAGAAGAACGGCGGTTAGGAACATGGTAAGGGCCGGAATCCCTGAACGTGTGGCAATGATGATTTCAGGCCACAAAACAAGGTCCGTATTCGAGCGATATAATATTGTAAACGATACGGATTTAAAACTTGCAGCACAAAAACAGGAGTCCTATCTTCAGACACAAAAAAGCACAATTTCAAGCACAGTTCAAAATTTTAACCAAAAAGCTGTTAATTGACATCATGGCAAAGATAATAATGATAAGCATTCCCCACAATATCCCTTCACAAATCACCATAAAAAAAGGGCTTAGAAGACTCCCGGCTTCTAAACCCCTTATTCCTATGGTGCCGGAGGTCGGAATCGAACCGACATGGAGTTGCCCCCGCGGGATTTTGAGTCCCGTGCGTCTACCAGTTTCACCACTCCGGCATGACCCATCTATTACCCGAAACCCATTCGTGTTGTCAATAGAATAGAACTCATTGTAAAACAAGAGTCGAGAAAATCACAGCCTCCCATTCTGATTTTTCAGAAGTTCCGTTGATATAATGCAAAGGCCGGTATCCAAACGTTCTTGTTGTTTCTGGGTTCTTTTACTTCTTAACACGATTCTCGCACCGGTTTTGTTTGTTTACTGGAAACGAAAAATTTTATTTATTGGATTTTCATGAATGAAATGATAAGAAAGGAGCATGTCCGATGACTTTGTGCCTTTTGCATCGACGGTGGTCAAGGCATATAACAGTTTGGAAAGGATATAACGTCTCCTCGGGTCACAACTCGACGGGGATTAAATTTTTTAGATTTTATGTGAATGGGTGAATATTCACGATTAATTGCAAGGAGGAGATGTAATGCTGGAAATAAAAGATTCGGTTGCGGTGATTACAGGCGGTGCCAGCGGGATTGGCCTCGCTGTTGCGAAATATTGGGTTCAACAAGGCGGAAAGGTGGTTTTAGGAGATATCGCAGAAGAAGCCTTGGCCAGGTTGGAAAAGGAAATTAAAGGTGACGTTGCCCCAGTGCCTTGTAATGTGACCGTAGAGGACGACTGTGCCAAGCTGGCGGATACAGCTATCCAAAAATTTGGCAAAATTAATTTTGTGGCTCCCTTTGCCGGTATCATCATGGATGGACTGATGGTGGCTCCTGACCGAGAGACCGGGAAAGTTACAAAAAAAATGTCACTGGACCAATTTCAAAAGGTTATCGACATTAATCTGACGGGTGTATTTCTAACCGTTCGCGAATGCGTGGAACGTATGATCAATCATAACTGTAAAGGGCTTGTATGCCTGGTTTCTTCCACAGGTTCTCTGGGCACCGCCGGCCAGATCAACTATTCTTCATCCAAAGCAGCCATGTCGGTAATACCCAAGGTTCTCACTGCGGAATTTTTTCGACGGGGTCTTGCAGACAGAATCCGCTGCGTGGCCATCGCTCCGGGCTATGTGGCCACACCTATTCTTGAGGGAATGAATCAAAAGGCTTTGGAAAAGATTTTGTCCAATGTTCCCATCGGACGATTGGTTGATCCCATGGAAGTGGCTTCCTTGGCGGGCGAACTTTACCGAAATGAGGCGCTGGCCGGAGATGTGTTTTTTATTCATGGGGGCCTTCGTCTGGGATCCAAAGGATAACCGAATCGGACACGGATTATTTTGACTACATTGAAAAGATCATCTTAAAAATTTAAAATATAAAAGGTGAAAAAATGAAAGATGTTGTTATTGTATCCGGCGCAAGAACGCCGGTGGGCGCTTTTGGCGGTGCCTTGAGCACGACGCCGGTGGTGGACCTTGGCGCGCTGGTATTGAAAGAAACGTTGAAAAAAATCGGTTTGAGACCGACGGCAACAGAAGAACTGACAAGATTCGAACCGGACCGTTTCAAAAACAGCGGCATGATCGATCTGGTGAAACAGTATCATGACTATGATGAGTCATTACAGCCGATACAGATCGATGAAGTCATCATCGGAAACGTGGTGGGTGCCGGACAGGGGCAAAACGTGGCCCGACAATCCATGGTCAAAGCCGGCATTCCCAAAGAAACCACCGCCTTTACCGTCAACAAAGTGTGTGCTTCGGGAATGAAGGCAGTGGCCCTGGCTGCGCAGGCAATCCGCTTTGGCGAAGCGGAGATCGTTTTAACCGGTGGAATGGAAAACATGAGTCTTATCCCATATGCGGTGCCAAGTGCCCGGTGGGGCGCCCGGATGAACAACGCGAATATGGTCGATCTTGTGGTTTTTGATGGACTTTTTGAAATATTTTACGGATATCACATGGGGGTGACGGCTGAAAACATTGCAGCGCTCTACAAGATTTCAAGACAGGAACAGGACGAAATCGGAGTCATCAGCCATCAACGGGCCAAAGCTGCCATTGCCCAGGGACGATTCAACGAAGAGATCGTACCGGTGGTTATCCCGCAGCGGAAAAAAGATCCCGTTGTATTCGATACAGATGAGCGGCCCATGGAAACCAGCAGGGAGAAGATGGCCAAACTGCGGCCGGCGTTTAAAACGGACGGCACTGTTACCGCCGGAAATGCCTCAGGGATCAATGATGCTGCTGCAGCGCTTTTGCTGATGTCGGATGAAAAGGCGAAGAATCTCGGTTTAACACCTCTGGTTCGGATCAAAGACTGTGCGTCGGCCGGTGTCGATCCCGCTTATATGGGGCTCGGCCCCATACCGGCGGTTAGAAAAATCCTTCAAAAAGAAAAATTGACCATCAATGATTTTGGTGCCGTCGAACTGAACGAAGCTTTCGCCGTTCAGGCCATCGCCTGCATGAGGGAACTCGGTCTCGATATTGAAAAGACCAATCCCCTGGGAAGCGGCATCTCCATCGGTCATCCCATCGGATGTACCGGCGCGCGCATCGTTTTAACCCTGATGAATGAAATGGTCAGAAACGATCATGCGCTGGGGCTTGCCACCCTGTGCATCGGAGGCGGTCAGGGGATGGCGACGGTTTTAGAGAGAATCTGACTTCCGGGATTTTCCAGTTGTTTTAAAGGGTCTTCAGAGATTGTGGGGCGCGTCATTTATTTTTTTTATCTTTGTCTTCCATCTTAGAGAATTGATCGAAAAAGGATTTAAAAGGTGTCAGACCGGCCATGGTTTTTTGGGCCATGTCTGAAAAATCGAGCCCCATTTCAAGCCATTTATTAAATTGTTCATCCATGGCCTGCTTGTGCGCAAGGTAGGTTTGAATCATTTGTTGCAGGTATTTTTCGAAAAATTCTCCGAGAACATTATCACCGTACTGAATGATCAGGTGAAGCACGGGAATGGGCAGCAGAAAATTTTTGTTTTTGGCTTCTTCCAGGATAATCTGGGTGAGAATGAAGGCCGTGACGTCTTCGCGGGTTTTTGCGTCGAGAATTTCTACACGACGGCCCTGCCTGATAAGATCCGCTACTTGGTTAAGCGTAACATATTCGCTCTTTTCCGTATCATAAAGCCGTCGGTTGGCATATTTCTTTAATTTGACTATATCCGGCATATGGCTCTCCCCTCTGGTCCGATTTGAACCGAGTGCTTCGAATGCTTAAAAAAAATTATATCCGCAATCCTTTCTTAAATATTGTATTGCAACATATTGAACATTACAAATAATTATTACTGTATCTAAAACTCAACGATTATACGATAAATTCAATCAGTTATAGATAGTTATCGCATTTTTCCTGTCGGGAAAAACAATAAAAGAAAAATGTTGCAGTGCAAAAAAATGTCTTGACAATTGTATTTTTAAGATTATAATTCGAATAAAGGTGGCAAATTCGTACCGCACAAATAACTTTAACAGGGAGGATTATTAACATGGATTCATCGAAGATTGCAAAACAAATGATTGATTTCCAAAAAACTATGTTTGACAACACCTACAATGCCATGGTGTTGGTTCAGGAGCAAACCGAAAGAATGGCAAATACGCTTCTCGATCAGAGCACATGGATGCCGGAAGAAGGGAGAAAAGCCATCAGGGGTTGGGTCGATGCATTTAAAAAAGGGCGCGAAGATTTCAAAAAGGGTGTGGATGATAACTTTAAACGAGTGGAAGATTTTTTCAGCGCATTTGACAAAGAGAAAAAACCCGAAGCATAAAGGAAAGGAAACAAACCGATGGAACAATTTACCGCACTGAAACAAATGATTCAATTTAACAAAAGCGCTTTCAATCAGGGATATAATGCGATGGAGATGTTGTGGGAACAGAACGAAAAAATGACCCATTCTTTTTTAGATCAAGCCGAATGGCTCCCTGAGGAAAGCAAAAAGACCGTAAATGAATGGATGCGGCTTTTTAAAAAAGGTTGCGACGATTTTAAAAAGACGGCAGATCAAAATTATAATAGCATGGAAAAATTGTTTGCAGGGTCTGATAAATAAGGTATATATGTGGTTCATGACTTTGGATAACATCCTGTATAAGTGGTGAACCACATCATTACTCCGGATCAAAGGAGGCAAAAAGCAAAAATGATTCAGATAGACGGCAGTTCAAACGGCATGGCGCTCAATGACATGTTGCAGAAAAACATTTCTGTATTTTCTAATCTTGTCACTGCTTCACAAAATTACCTGAGTGCTTTTTCAAGATACTCAAATGATTTTATGATTCCCTATCTCATCGCCACAAGTTATTTCAATAATGTGGAATCGCAAAAACTTTGGACCGTATCGCCTTTCAAAAGCGTGCAATCTTACATGGAATTGTTGTCTTTTAATCTCGATCTGATCGGTCGAAGCATCGACGGGTGTTTGAAAGCAATCAACCATTCTGGAAAAATGGAGATAGAAAACGCTATTGCCGCTATGTTCAACACTTTTTTTTGTTCAGAGGGAGAAGATATCGAGGGCTTTTTGGTCCGACAGGCGAAAATGATGGACGTTATGGCCAACCAGTATCCCCAGGCTATTCAGGATATCGAATCTGAATTTGGATTTCATTTTGAGCGAGGAGACAATAAAAAGATTGTCGAAACAGACCGGTTTATTTTGTATCAGATTTTTCCGACGGACAAAAAGGTCAAGGTTAATGATAACGGGAAACCAGTCATCATTCTTCCCCCTTACGTGTTGGGTGCCAATATTTTAGCTTTTTTGCCCCATGAGGAACGGAGTTATGCCCACGCTTACGCCAACCAGGGAATTCCCACTTATATCCGAATTTTCAAAGATATCAGTTCAAACGAAGGTGTCCAGGTGATGACCGGCGAAGACGACACCTTGGACACACGACTGTTCTGTGAAACGGTAAAGCGAAGACACGGGAATCCGGCGACGTTGAACGGATATTGTCAAGGTGGTTTCTCGGCGGTGTGCAATCTTCTTTCCGGAAAGCTCGACGGATTGGTGGATGCGCTGATCACCTGCGTATCTCCCATGGACGGCACCCGAAGCCAGGGGCTTGCCGATTTTTTGAAAAAGCTTCCCCAACGTTTCAATGATCTACTTTATGGCACCAAAACCCTGCCCAATGGCAATAAAGTGGCAGACGGAAAACTCATGGGATGGGTTTATAAACTCAAAAGCATCGAGGATGAATCCCCGATAGCGGTATTTTACAGAGACCTATCGATGTTCGGCCGGCAGAATGGCGATCAGGTGAAAATCAGCAAGACTGCAGCTGCAATCAATTACTGGCTGAACAATGAGCGGAATGATCTCCCTTTGGCAATTACCCAGATGAGTTTCGATTCTTATAACATTCCGATTACCGAAGACGGGACGCTGCCGGTCAAACTGTTCGGCGAAAAACTGAATCTTAAACGACTTAAAGAAAAGGGAATCAAATGGCTCATCTGCTACGGGGAGAATGACGACTTGGTGGAAAAGGACACGGCGCTTGCGCCTCTCGATTATATCGATGCTGAAGTTACCGCTTTTCCAAAAGGTCACGTGGCCATTGCGACGTCATGGTCTCACCCAAATTCCGCCTGTGCCCTGCACACCCGATTCGGAGACAAGAACTATCGGGGACCTGTACGATTTCAGCTCGACTTACAAAACGAGCTTCAAGAAGAAAAATCTTAAAGGGAGTAATATCATGGATCGAAATTTTCTGGAATTTTGGGGCAATCTTCTGATTAATGCCGCAAAACAGCAGAAACAGATGGAAGATCTGGCAGAGTGGATGCAGCAGGGATTTAAAGGGGTCGATGAATGGACAGCCATGTTCAACAAATTTTACGGTATGGAGCACTTGAAAAAAAACACGCCGGCCTACATGGAATCCTGGGAAGAAGCTTCAGAACGGTTTTTTAATTCCTTTAAAGATTATCTGGATTTAATGGGCATGGTGCCCAAAAACGAACATCTGGCGCTGGTCAAAAAATATGAGGAACTAAAAGAAAAAGTTGCGGACCAGGAAGAAACCATCCACCATCTTCGGATGCTATTGGAAAAGAGAAAGGCCGAATCGCAGGACGAAATGGTTCAAGGGTTTCAGACCTTGATCGATAAACAGAGCAAGCAGTTCCAGCAAACCATGGAGGCCTTCGGCAGCTTCTTCAAAAAAGAAAATAATCCATAAAGCTAATATTGTTAAGTTGTTTTGCCACACGTTTCTGTTATTTCTCCAGCTTCTTAAAGATCTCCTCTTCTAACTGCATGTCATAGGAAAAATTCCCACAGAATAGGCATTCTATCTCTCAAAATGAGTCGTTTGCTTCATGGACAAAGAGACTAAAAATTATTAAATAGCACAAAAGTCTCTATTCTGCGTTGCAGCATTAAAAGGAGGCACCATAATGAGTGGATATATAAAAAGGTTGGGAGAACGCAACTGCTATGAAACGCCGATTATATGGGCGGATTTTAATACTGAAAATTATTGTCGCGGAAAAACATGTAACTGCAGCCAAAACGGCATGTGTTTTGAAACGGACAATGCCGCTAACACTGACACGAATATTCGTATTAAAACATTAAATTACGTGCCGAATACACATGGCCCGGAAGCCTTCAGGCTTTACGAAGCGAAAGTAAAATGGTGCCAGGACCTGCCGGTTAAAGATGCACCCCGGTATGGCATCGGCGTTCAATATTTGGTCAAAAGCCAAAATATTGAAGGACCGGATTATCAATGCAGCTTGTGCGGCGACATCATTGCTTACGGAGAAATCCAACGCATTGAAGAATTTGTGTATTTATGCGGACCTTGTTTTAAACATTATCAGTCGTTGCCGGATGGGGTACTTAAAAAAAATGTCATGGATTTCTTGATCGGAAATGTGATCTAAACGCTAAATTATTTTTTGGGTGGTTTGGGAGGGCTGACCACTGCTTCCCCGGACAGAACCTGAGTATCCTCCTGATTGACACAGACGGTTTTCAGGCGGACTCGGTTCTTTCCGTCCACGATTTCGATTACTTCCACACGGGCGGTGATCGTATCGCCGATTCGTACCGGCGCCAAGAAATTCAGATCTTGTTTGATGTAGATGCTTCCTGTTCCGGGAAGCTTGGTTCCGATGACAGCGGAAATAAAACCTGCCGACAGCATCCCGTGGGCAATACGGGTCTTGAAAAAGGTCTTTTTCGCATACGCTTCATTCATATGCGCCGGATTGAAATCACCGGTAATTCCGGCAAACTGGTAAATATCCGATTCAGAAACCGTTTTGCTGAACTCAGCTGCATCACCGACGTTAAGTTGATCAATGGTTTTACCGATCATTTTAAACTCCTTTCATGAATAATTTTCATCCTAATCTATCTGAGACGGGGGAGCGCTCCCTTTTACCGACTCAAAACCAAGAGCGATAACTCCATATATCTTCTTCCAAGGACTTTTTATCTTCTTGCAGGCTGAGATACATAGAAGCATTCTGAATGGCCAATCCGCCGGTATGGGCCAGAGCATTTACTAGAATAATAACATCTTCAGGATACTTCCGGGAAGCGCTGCTGAAAAGGCTCATCACGCCGATGACCTCTTCCCTGGCCTTGATAGGAACACAGAGCATTGAAATTACACCTTCTTTCAAGATCTCCTCTTTATACTGCAACCGGTTGTCCTTAGATACCTGTTCGATGATGACGGTTTCACCATTCAGTGCCTGTGCAATACTTTTTTGGATGGAGACAGGGCCTTTGTTTTGAAATTCTTCGCTCAGGCCATAGCTTGCCACAAGGTCAAGATTCCCGGTTTCATGGTTCAAAAGACGTATCAACACGCCCTTCATTCCCAGTGCTTCAGCGATTTCGGCCGTCAGTATATGCAGTACCTTTCTGATGTCCAAAGTCGAGTTGATGCTGGAGGCAAGATCGAGAAACAGCATCGAATTCTGATTAATACGTTCAAACAACTGAGACTGTTCAATGGCGATCCCGCCTTGGTCGGCCAGCGCCGATAAAAAGTCTATTTCATCTTTAGAAAAATCTCGATGCTCTGCGGTATAAAGTGATAAAACGCCGATGGCCTTTTCTTTGACCATGACCGGAACAGAAAGAATGGATGCAATGCCTTCGGCTTTTTTCGCTTCAAGATTTTCCAGTCGAGAGTCGGTGGTTGCATCGTAAAACGATAGATATCCTTCCTTTAACATTTCGTCGACGGTTTTCTGGGCTTTCAGGGGGCTGGCATGCAAATAGTTATCAGACAATCCTTTCTGAGCCATTGGAACAAACATATCCTTTTCCTCATCCGCCAAAAAAAGGCATGCCGCTTTGGCTTCCATGGTGTCAATGGCGCTTCGGACAATCAGATCCAGAAGCTTTTTTTTACCCAGTGTTGTTCCAAATGCCTTGCTGATTTTGCAAAAGGTTTTAAAAAAATTATTTCTTTTGGTCATTGAAAGTCTCCTAACAAAGAGTTGTTTTTTTGTTGATTCTTTTTAGTTTTCAATGCAGATGCTGCTTCCTATGGGGTCATTTTTGCTGCTTTTTTTCGGAGCTGCTTTTTTTGTCCTCATCTCTTTCTTTGAGCCAGCGGGCAATTTTGGGTGCAAATTCCTTTTGACACTTTGAGCTCACATAAATTCCGATATGACCCGTATCCAGACAAATATCTTCAGTATCCTTACTCCCGACTTTACCGGTCAGCAGTTCACACGCTTCGGGAGGTACAAGGTGGTCATATTTCCCATAAAAATTCAAAAGCGGCATGGTAATTTTTTTTAAATCAACACGTTTCCCGCCGACCTCCATTTTGTTCTGAATCAGCAGATTCTTCTGGTAACAGTCCCGAATAAATTGTCGAAAAGTTTCACCCGGGACATCCGGGCTGTCAAAAATCCATTTTTCCATCCGGACAAAATTTTCTACGAATTTTTTATTGGCCATATTTTCCATAAATCCAACATACTTGTCTATCATCAACCGGGCCGGGTTGAGCAGCAGAAAACCCATGTTCATGATATCTCCGGGAATATTTCCGTAAGTATCTACAATGCGATCCACGTCCATATCCTTCATCCAGATATGCAGCAGCCCTTGGTCGGTATCGAAGTTTGTCGGTGTTACCGTGGTTACCAGATTTTTTATTTTTTCAGGATGAAGGGCAGAGTAAATAACACAGAACGTACCGCCCATGCAAATGCCCATCAAATGGATTTTATCCAGGCGGTGTTTGTCGAGAATAAAATTAACGACATTATCCATATATCCGTTCACATGATCGTCGATGGTGAGATATCGGTCTTTACGGGCCGGATACCCCCAGTCGATCATATAGACGTCTATTCCTTCTTGTAAAAAATTGTGAACGACGCTCCTTCCGGGCTGAAGATCCAGCATGGTTTCCCGGTTAATCAATGCATAGACCACAAGGAGCGGTCTTTTGAGTTGAGTGTCGCCCGTCGGCTTATAATGCTTTAATTTTACGCGATCTTCTTCATAAACGATATCGTAAGGCGTGACGGCAATCTCGGTTTCAAGGGGTTCAAGCAAAACATCCGATGCCTTTTGGACACTTTCACCGGCCTTTTCCGCCTCCTCGGCCAGTTTGGATAAGATCAGATCAACAGATATCTTGGACTGCGCCATGAAATCACCTCTAGTTGGATTTTAAAAGCTTAATTTCGAGTTCTTTTATTCGCTTTTTTAAAAGATAAATCTCCTTGTACAGCTCATCCATTTCCTTTTGGGTTGGTACAGGGAGCATATACAGCAGAGTATCCTGAAGAAGATCTTTTTTTGCTTCCGAAAATTCCGACATGGAATGTAAGGTTTTATTCAAAATCTTAGTATATTCAAGAGATTGAAACAGCGTCATGTAATGTCCTTCAAGAGTTTTAATCCACATCTGATAATATGCTTTTGAATCTTCAGGAAGATTACCTTTATCCGCCAATTCCGTCAGTTTTTCCTGCATGACCTGGAAGGATTTTTCCATGGGTAAAGACAACAGACGCAAAAATTCAGTCAAGCTGGATTGAAATATGTTATATTTATCCACAGACCGGATCATTTTTTCTTGGTAAAATCGTGTCAATCCCAGTTGCGGTATGTTGAATATTTTTCTTAATTCTGTCTCATAGAGTTGTATCCAAACCTTAATGGCATCTTCGTCGAGATTCTCAAACGTATACGATTTTGTTGAGTCCTGTACTTTTTCTGCCTTCTCAAGCCATTGCTTTTGAATTTGAACAAAACTTTTCAGGCCGGTTTGGGCAAGTGTTAAAAAAAATTCGGGGAGTATCCCTGTCCCTTTAAAAATGGCTTCCATGGTTTCCGGTTCACTGATAACCTGCGACCATGTTTTCCAGGTTTTTTGCGTACTCCTCCATGATTTCTCAAACCGACTTGATTTACCATCTCTTTTTGATTCCTTTGGTACACCAGCGGCCATATTAGCAGCCGGCCACATAGCGGTCATCGATTCCCAAAATGCCATGTAAGTTTTTATCCAATCCGAAAAAAAGGCTTCCGGTCCGATATCATCCTTTTCTTTGTCACTCATTATTCACCTCATTTTATGCATCCTTCGAAAACTTTATCATTTTATTTTCTCTTTCAACAGCATAAAATGTCAATAAAAAACCATTTCAAAGACCCGCCAGAAATTCTTTGGAGAATGATGATTTTTGGGAAAAATCCCTATTTGATGGGGGCATTTCCCTATAAAAATGAATCCTTTGTCTTATGGACATGGTTTTTCAGAATTTGTTAGGTTAAAATCACTAAAAAGTTTTTCCTGAACACATGGCGGGAGGCTACACTTCTCATCCGCTTTCATGGAGTGGTTCCCTGAGGTAGGGAACCATTCTTTTCATTAACTGGGTTGTATTATTACAACAAAGAAAACTGCCGTGAGAGGAGGCGAATATGAGTGGAAGCGTTTATAAGGTCGTCGAGCTAGTGGGCACGAGTGATGTTTCATGGGAAAAAGCCGCGGAAAACGCGGTACTCACCGCCGGAAAAACTCTAAGAGATTTGAGGGTGGCTGAAATTACCAAATTCGATTTGACAATCAAAGACGGCAAGATTGCTTCTTATCGTGCCCGGGTCACCCTATCTTTCAAGTATGAGAATGCCTGAGATATATGAATTTTGACAAATTTGCTGCCGTCGTCTGGAAGTTTGAACCATGCCATATACACACAATGAAGTTGTAGCAAAGAAAAAGCTCCCCAATGTCGGACAAATTGTGCGGAGTAAAAAGCACGGGACCCTTTGGCGGGTCATGGAAAAAAGGGAGGTATGGCAGCATTCGGCGGATGATCCTTCAACCGGACAGCCGCAGTTGCTTCCCGCCATTTATTTGGCCTATTGGCGGGTGCGGAAAGGGGTGCTGCCGGGTGTCGGGCATATGCTCGGATACGCATACACCCTTCACGACAATACGTTTGAGGCCAACTGGGAGATCATGGAAGGGTAACAAACAGCGTACCGGTAACAGTCAATCTGTTTTTTCAAAAGGGTGTTGATTGAAACACCCTTTTTTTTTAATTATTGAACAACAATATTTGAACATGACTATAAAGTTGTGATAAAGATCGCATCATTAACCGGTGGAGGTTGTTTATGGCGAAAAAGCCAACCTATAAAGAGTTGGAACAGCGGGTTAAGGTGCTGGAACAAGAGAGCGCCAACCGCATGGCGGCGGAAAAAGCATTTCGGGAGAGCGAGAAAAAGTATCGACTCCTGGTAAAAAACCTTCCCAGTATCGTATACAGGGGATATGCCGACTGGTCGGTTGAGTTTTTTGATTCAAAAATTAAACAGATCACCGGATACAGCCCGGCATTATTTAACTCCAAGAAAATGAAATGGAGAGATATCATTGTTGACGAAGATGCCGAAAATGCCAAAGCGATTTTCATCCGGGCGCTCAAAACCAACAAATCTTATGTAAGGGAATATAAAGTCAGATCTAGAAGCGGCGATATCCGCTGGATCCAGGAAAGGGGACAGATCGTTTGTAAAACCAATAAGAAACTTCAATATGTCAGCGGTGTGTTTTTCGATATTACCGAAAACAAAGAATCCCAGGAAAAACTGCGTAAAAGCGAAGAAATGGCGAGGGCCCTTTTGAACGCAACCACCGATGCGGTTGTGCTGTTGGATCCTGATGGCCTCATTCTGGACATCAATGACGCTTACGCCAAAAAATTTCAAAAGACGTCGAATGAAATGCTTGGATTATGTATATGGTATTTGGTTCCACACGAAGTCGCGGGCCTCAGAATGACCAACGTCAAAAGAGTTTTTCAAACCGGATGGCCGGTACGCATCGTTGATGAGCGAAATGGTATATGGCATGATACCAATATCTATCCGGTATCCGATTCACTGGGAGACGTCAAACGCGTTGCTGTTTTTGCCCGGGACATCACCAACAGAAAGCTGGCTGAAGAACACATTCACACACTGACCCGACTTCTTTTAAGTGCAAGAGAAAGCGAACGTCAGCGGATCGCCCGCGATCTTCACGATAATGTGGCACAGGAGCTTTCTCTTCTAAGAATCGGATGGGAAACGCTGTTTGATGATCAATTCCGCGTCCCGGAAAAGGTAAAACAAAAGGCGGTGGAATTATCAAAAATTCTTCAAAAATCCATATCGGCAATCCGGGATATGGCCTATGATCTGCACCCTCCGGGACTCTACCAGTTTGGGCTGGTCCACACCGCATATCAGTATTGTGAAGAATTCTCGGAGAAACATAACATAGACATCGATTTTGTTGCAGCCGGTCTGGAAGACTTGAAAATTCCGGCAGACACCGAAATCAATCTTTATCGTCTGATTCAAGAGGCCCTCTGGAACATTCAAAAACACGCCGATGCAACCCAAGCAATTGTCAAACTGGTAGCGTCTTTTCCCAACATCATCCTTCGTATAGAGGATGACGGGGCGGGGTTTAATGTTAGAAAACGGTTGGCGGAGGCCTCAAAGGAGAAACGAATGGGGCTTCGGAGTATGGAGGAGCGGGTCGGCCTGCTGAAGGGAAAAATGAGGATTCAATCACGTCCCAAAGAAGGCACAAAAATTTTTATCGAAGTGCCTTATAAGGAGACAGAACGTGACCGAGAAGAAAAACATTATCATTATTGACGATCATCCACTTTTTAGAGAAGGCCTCAAAACCATCATCGGGCGTGATTCCCGATTCAAGTTGGTCGGGGAAGCGGGGAGCGGTCGTGAAGGACTCGCAATGGTCAAAAACCTGAAACCCGATTTGGTTATCGTGGACATATCCCTGCCGGATCAGAGCGGCATTCAACTTGCACGGGAGTTGCGCGAGCGCTTGCCTGAAACAAAGATTATGATCGTCAGCATGCATTCAAAAATCGATTATATTGCAGAAGCATTTCAAGCCGGTGCAACAGGATATGTCGTTAAGGAATCTGCCAGCGAAAGACTGATTCAAGGGCTGGAAGCTGTCGCAAAAGGTGATTATTTTCTGGACAGTTCCGTTTCCCATTCTGTGGTCGAAAATCTCATGAAATCTCCATTAAAAACCGCAAAGATTACGGATTCCGATTATGCCACGCTGACGCCCAGAGAACAAGAGGTGATGCGCCAGCTTGCCGAGGGACTCTCCAGCAAAGAAGTTGCCGAGAAACTTTTTATCAGTCCCAAGACCGTTGAAAATCATCGCGCCAATATCATGAGCAAACTTGGCCTGCACAGCACGATCGAATTGATCCGATATGCGGCAAAACTCGGCCTTATCGACGTGGATCTCTGGAAAGATTGAAAAACATCGCTTTTTCCCCTCTTTCGGGATAACTTCCCGACCCATTAGGATTTTCCCCTAGTAAAATAAACCTTCCCATCTATGGACAAGAGAAATTACAACCTGTTAAAAATAAATTAAATATTTTTGTCGATGTTCTTCGAATATCCTTTAATAAAGGGGGAAACATGATCTCTTCTCCATGTAAAAATTGCTCCAGGAGAAATCTGCCGAAGGAGAAGTGTTTCAAAGAGTGCCAATTGCTGCAGTCCATACAGGATATGGAGTTGACCGCCGAGAAACTGAATGACGGAAGCGGAATAGATTTCACGGAAGAGTACAGTTTCAATATGCCTTTTGCGTTTTCGACGAGCTCTTTTTAAAGTTTCATGATTTCCGCTATATAGAGACCTTTGAAAACAGCGTTTTTTTTAAAAGGTCAGATCGAAGATCTCGAACCTTGAACGGGTAACGGCGTCAATTTTAATCCTAATTGAAATTTGGCGGATAAACCATTTCGATGAAAAATCTGCTCTTAATTTCGATATGTCAAAAAACAGCAAAAAATCGATAAAGCGCAGGGATTGCCAAAGGAAAACCAACCAGAAAGCAATGAATGCATTCGATCCTAGAGAACAGCGGACTCAAAAAAAGAACTTTCTTGATATCGAGACCTTGATTCGAAGCATCCAGCGTGCCGAAGGCCAAACAGACTGTTTTAAAATGGGGATGGTGGATTGCGATCACATGGATTGCAAATGGCGCGTTTTTTGTCTGTGAAATTAACCTTTTTGGGAGCACTCAGCATTGAGTTGCCACGTCCCGAAGAAACAACCTATCCGCCCCGTCACCTTCAATAGCGCTTATCTCACCGCCTGATTAATACCTGTGCATAACCCTTTTTCTTTTCATCTGTATAGCCTCTAATCCTCAAAAAATTTGCCATCCGGTTGATATAATTTTCAATGTGTAATATAGAACGACGATCTCTCATGACAATTTATACCCGGCGAGGTGTGAATGTTTCTGATTGGCGGCGTTACGCCTAAAATGAAAGTACTCGACAATACCCCCAGGCGATGCCCGGTGTGCGGTCTTCATCAGGCCTATTACAAACGGGTGGATCATTATTTTAATCTGTTTTTCATTCCCATTGTAAGGGTCAAGAAGGGAGAGCCGTTTATCATGTGTGAAAGATGTGAAAAAGCGGTCAATGAATTCGACGCAGAAGACCGCAGTGGCCGCCTGGATGTCGCACCGTCGACATGCCCCCATTGCGGGAAAACATTGGACGAATCGTTTAGATATTGTCCGTACTGTGGAAAGCCTAGTTCTAGTTGAATATGAATCGTCCTATACAGCAATTCGATCATAATAATGAACGCCATGTGGTTCTGGTGAAACCGGAAGTGCCCTGGAACACCGGCAACATCGGCCGCACCTGTCTGGGCGCCGGCGCATATCTTCACCTGATAAAACCGCTGGGTTTTTCCCTTGATGATCGCGACCTCAAAAGAGCCGGACTCGATTACTGGCACAAGGTCAAACTCTCGGTCTGGGACGATTTTAGCGGATTTCAACAAAAAATGAATCCGTCACCGGAAGAAGTGGCGCTGTTTACGAAAAACGGTTCCATTTCCTTCTGGTCCATGCCGTCTCCGGAAAGGCTGTTTCTCATTTTCGGGTCGGAAACCAAAGGCCTTCCGGAAAAAATTTTACATCAGTACCGCCATGCCGCCTTTCATATCCCCACGACATCGGAAATCCGGTGCCTGAACCTGTCCACATCCGTGGGAATTGCGTTGTATGAAAGCCTGCGCCTTTCACCAAAAAAATAGGGCGCGGTAACTATCCGCGCCCTATCGATTCAACAGATTATTTCTTCAACGATACGATTTAGAACAATCCTTTTACCTTTCCGGTGTTTACATCCACATCCACCCTGCGATATGCCGGATCGGAGCTGGTTCCGGGCATCAGGCTGATGGTGCCGCAGCAGGGGCAGAGGAACTTGGCGCCCGAGAAGATCAGCACATCTCGAACCGGAAGGGTCCAGCCTTTGGGCACGCCCTTGACCGCCGGGTCATGGGTCAGGGAGAGATGGGTTTTGACCATCATGGTGGTGTAATCGTCGTACTTGGAATCCGCTTCAAGCATCTTGGCCTTGGCCTCTGCATCAGGGGTCCAGGCCACACCATCGGCGCCGTAAACGTTCTTTGCGATGAGCTCGACCCGGTCGCGCAGCTTCGTTTCCAGGGGATAGAGGAATTTGAAGTCCGGTTCACCTTTACAGGCATCAATCACCACATCGGCAAATTCCAGGGCTCCGTCGCCGCCGTCTGCCCAATGCGTGGAAACCGCACAGCCTGCACCGGCTTCTTCGGCGTACTTTCGAACCATGGCGATTTCATCCTTGGTGTCGGTATGGAAGCAGTTGATGCAGACCACCGGATTGATGCCGGACATCCGGATGGTGTTGATATGATGCACCATATTGGCAACGCCCTTTTCCAGCAAGCCCAGGTCTTCGCTCTTATACTCTTCGGGCAACGGCAAACCGGCCACGACCTTGGGGCCGCCGCCGTGCATCTTCAATGCACGAATCGTGGTGGTCAGAACGGAAACATGGGGCTTCAATCCGCTGTAACGGCATTTGACGTTCCAGAATTTCTCGAAGCCGATGTCTGCGCCGAATCCGGATTCGGTGACATGGTAGTCGTAAATCTTCAGGCCGACACGGTCGGCAATGATTGACGACTGGCCCACGGCGATATTGGCAAACGGGCCGGCATGGACCATGCACGGCTGATATTCGGCGGTGCACATAAGGGTCGGGTTAATGGTGTTTCGCATCCAGGCGGTCATGGCATTTCCCACTTCCAGATCGCCCGTGGTGACCACCTTTCCACTTTTGTCAAAGGCCAGTGTGATGTTGTTCAATTTTTCGCGCAGATCGGCCAGGTCACGAACGATGGACAGAATCGCCATAAGCTCGGAACTCACTGCGATACCGAACTTGGACTGCATGGTGAATCCATCGTACCGGCCGCCCAAACCGATAATGATATTCCGCAGAGACTGAGCGCAGAAATCCAAAATCCATCCCATCTCAACCCGGGTGGGATCGATGTTCAGCCTCGGCATACGGGTCAGGCGGGCCAGTTGTTCATCGTTGTAATTGCGCTCATGCTGCATTCTGGCGGTTAGCGCAGTCATTGCCAGGTTGTGAGCGTTCATGATGTCATTGATGTCGCCGGTCAGTCCCATGGAAAATTCGGTCATGGGGATGAGCAACGAGTTGCCGCCGCCGGCTGCCGTACCTTTAATGTTCATGGTCGGGCCGCCGGAAGGTTGGCGCAGACAGCCGCCCACATGCACGCCGCGTTTGCCCATACCTTCCATCAAACCGCAGGATGTGGTGCTTTTCCCTTCGCCCAAAGGCGTCGGGGTAATGGCGGTAACTTCAATGTACTTGCCGTCGGGTTTGTCCTTCAAACGCTCAATGATCTTCAGAAAGTCCAGTTTGCACAATCTTCCCATGGGCAGGATTTCATCTTTTTCCAGCGCTAATTTTTCTCGCCACTCATCGGGAGTCGGCATGTTTTCTTCGGCCGCTTCTGAAATCTGCCAGTCAGCCATTTCTACCGCATTGTAAGCCATCTACTCAATCCTCCTCTTTAATGTTTGGGTTAATAAAGCAGGAACCCCATACCCACGGGTGGGTTCCTTCGGCTTCGGTTGATTCATTTGAGATGTTGATGTTAGGATTCAGACCTTGCTTTAAAACACAAGCCATTCGATTTGGCAAGCAAAATAAACAATTTCGGAATAATGCAAAAAAAAGAAAAATTGTCAATAGAAAAATGAATTTACAGCCTCACCCCTGCAGCTGATTCAGGCGGTAATAAAATCCCTGAATTTGCATCAATTCCGCATGGTTTCCGGTTTCAATGATCTGTCCCCTGTTGAGGACGATGATTCTGTCGGCTTCCCGGGCCGTTGAAAGCCGGTGTGCCACAATAATTGAAGTCCGGTTGGCCATCAGTTTGGCGAGGGCTTCCTGGATTTTTTGTTCGGTCTCGGAATCAATATAAGAGGTTGCCTCGTCGAGGATAATCAAGTCCGGATGGCTGGCAAAGGCCCTTGCAATGGAGATGAGCTGGCGCTCCCCGCTGGAGATGGATGCGCCGCCTTCCGAAAGCACGGTATGGACGCCGTCGGGTAATCGGTCTATAAATGTTTGGCAGTTCGAATCCTTTAAAATCTGCTGAAACACCGCTGCAGAAATGTTGTCTCTTCCCAGGGTTATATTTTCTCGAACGGTTTCGGAAAATAAAAACGGGTCCTGCATCACCAGGGCCATTTTGGATCTTAACTCCCGGACCCCTCGTTTTTTAATATCCACCCCGTTCAATAAAATCCGTCCTTCCGTCGGCTCATAAAACCGGATAATCAGGTTGACGATGGTCGTTTTCCCGGAACCTGTCGGTCCCACAATCGCTAACGTCTCACCGGCTTTTATGCGAAAAGAAATATTTTTAAGCACGGGCTCGTTGCGAATATATTCAAAAAAAACATTTTCCAGAGAAATTTCCGAAATGCTGCCCCAGTCGGTGTCCGATGGTTTCAAGCCGGATAGCGACGGACGATCGATATCCCGCCCGACGTGTTGGATGGTTTCCGTACTGTCCAAAATCAGAAAAATTCTTTCGGCAGATGCCATGGCGTTTTGCAGAATATTGTATTTTTCGGCGATGTCTCTGATGGGTCGGAAAAACATTTTCATATATGATAAAAACGCCACAAGGGCGCCGAGGCTTATGGTTCCCGCCAACACGCTGCCGCCGCCATAAAAGATGACGATGGCAATGGCCGTTGCGCCCAGGATTTCGATGACCGGCATAAAAATCGCAAAAACGTGAATTTGTCTCATCCCGGCCAGGTAATGCTCGCGATTCAGTTTTTTAAAACTTAAGTAATTTTGCGTTTCTTTTAAAAAAAGCTGGATCACTTTGATGCCGCCGATGGTTTCCGAAAACCGTGTATTTATTTCCGCAATCTTTATTCTCAGTATCCGGTAGGCTGCTCTGGCCTGGCTCGAAAAATGAACGGAAGCATACAGAACTATGGGAATGACGGTAAAACAAGCCAGCGCCAGTTTTAAATTTATGCTGATGAGAACCCCTGCAATGCCCACCAGCAAAAAAAGATCTTTAAAGACAAAGGCAATTACCGAAGTAAAGAGTTCATACATATTCTGAATATCATTGGTCACCCGTGTTACCAGCCGTCCGACGGGATTGTGGGTGAAAAACGAAATGGACAAACTCTGAATATGATCAAAAAGGCGCAGGCGCAGATCATGCATCACCATCTGACCCGCGTATTCCATGATGAGCACCTGCACAATATCGAAAACAAAACTAAAAATAACGAGGGTCAGAAACAAAGCGGTGATCCACGTGACACCGGAAAGGTCATGCTTTCGCAAGATAGCGAGATCTTTTTTATTCAATTTAACGAGGTTGCGGAAATATATCTGCGCCGATGCGCCTTGAATTTTGAAAAGATCGGGATATTTTCGGACGACCCTCTGGATATCGGGATCCGTCATGTCCGCCTTGAACACCCGGACGTCGACTTCCGCATGAACCGCTTTATTTTTTTTGATCGATTCCCGGCCGGGGACAATATATCGATCGATGGCGATTTTGGTTACGTAAGGAAGTGAAAGATCCATGAGGGTGATAAAAACCACCAGAACAATGGAGCAGAGAAACAAAAGTTTATACGGTTTTGTATAGGGATACAGACGCCGCAACAATTTGACATCATAGGGCTTGCCAAGCTGTTTTTCTTCGGAATATCCATAATCGCTATGCATATTCTTCCTCTACCTCCTGGAGCCGGAACGTTTTGGCATAATATTGATTATTGGCCATCAACTCGGCATGTGTTCCCGATTCGAAAATACGTCCATGGTCCAGCGCGATGATCCGGTCGGCAAAACGAAGGGCGGACAATCGGTGAGAAACGATGATAATGGTTTTTTCACCGGCCATGGCCCGGATGGTATCGATAATCGTTTCGCCGGTTTTGAGGTCCACCTGGCTGATGGGATCATCCAGAATCATGACGGGCGCATCTTTCAAAAGCATGCGGGCCAACCCCACACGCTGTTTCTGGCCGCCGGAAAGCACAATCCCTTTTTCGCCGACAATGGTTTCAAATCCGTTGGGAAAAGTGTTGATGGCATCCAAAAGGCTTGCCCGTTCAACGGCCTGTATTAATTGTGATTCGTTTGTTTTCCGGCTGTCAAAGGTAATGTTTTCCCGGATGGTCCCTGCAAACAAAAAAGGTTCCTGGGGCATGTACGATATCATGGATCGTAAATGAGCAAGTTGAATCTTTCGGATATCGATGCTGTCCATGGTAATGCATCCGCCCCCCACATCAAAGATCCTGGGGATCAAACTCAATAGCGTCGATTTGCCGCTTCCCGGAGGCCCGACGATTCCAAGGACGTTTCCATGCTTTATTTCAAGATCGATTCCATCCAGCACCGGCGCGGCAACCGATGAACGGTCAAAGGGCCTGTAGGAAAAGGTAACGGATTCAAAACCGATCGATCCGCTGACATGGTCAGGCCAAACCGGATCCGCCGGGTCATCGATTGTCGGTTTTTCCTTGATGATTCTGTCGATTCTGTTCAGGGATGCCTTGCCGCGCTGGATCAGGTTCGTGACCCATCCCGTCGCCATCATAGGCCAGGTCAGCAGGCCCAGGTAGGCGATAAATGCAACGAAATCTCCGGGAGTTATGGTGAACGTTATGGTTTGCCGGCCGCCCAAAAAGAGAACGATGGCAAGGCTAATGTTCGAAAACAAAATCATCATGGGAGAAAAGGATCCTGTAATTCTGACAAGGGCCAGGTTTTTTCCGATATAATCCTTTGACACGGTCTCGATCTTCGAGGATGCTTCCTGCTCGCGATTGTAAGCCTTGATCATGCGAATGCCTGCAAATCTTTCCCGGACGACCTCGGTCAGTTCCGAGAAGGCCCCCTGAACTTCGTGATACCCGCGATGCATTTTCTTGCTGAAAAAGCGGGCGCCGAAAACGATCAGCGGCATCGGGATCAGCACAAAGAGCGTGAGCTTGACATTGATATAGACCATGAAACCAACGGCTGCGGTGCCCAGGACAACGGCATCGGTCAACGCAACGATGCCCATACCGGTCGCCATTCGAACATTTTGAATATCATTGGTGGCATGGGCCATCAGGTCGCCGGTTTTGGCTTTGTCGAAGTATGGCGCCGAAAGGGTTTGAACGTGTGCGAAAAGCCTGTTTCGCAATCCTTCTTCAACCCGTCTGGACGTTCCCATCAGGCATCGTCGCCAAAGATATCGAAAAATACCGATCAATACAGAGATCCCGACAATATACAACGCATAGATCAACAGCGATATCTTATCGATTCGATACCCGGTAAGATCGTCGATGGCCCACTTGATAATTCGCGGAATAAAAAGCTGGAGAAAATCGACGGTGATCAGAAAGATAAGGCCCAGAACAATGAATAGCCGTCTTTCTGAAAGATACGGTTTTATTAAATATAAAGACTTCATGATTTTTGCTCAATCAACAACTTTTATATCAGAATCGCACATGGGTCAACCACCGTCAAAACGTATTCCATTTGCATCATTTTTACGGCGAGATGAACCGCATTTCGATAACCAATGCGACGGTCCCGTGCCGCCACAGCGTGTATCTCATTGGGTTTAAAGAGATACACGCCGTCGCTTCGCTCAACAAACATCCATTTTATTTGCCTCGTGGTTGCGTTGTCATTACATTGACTTTCCCACCTGCTCTTGTTATGGTCTGATGTTATGGAATCCGGGAGCATCGTTGAATATATCGACCGCCAGAAAATAATGTGCGCGGTGGTTTTGGAAGTCAAAAATCGCAGACTCAGACTTCTAACTGAATCCAACCGTGAAGTCAATCTTTCAGCCAACCGAGTGTCCCATAAATGTAAAACCCGCCTGGATGTATCCATGGGCAGGATGAAGATGGTCCAAACGCTCAAAGCGATCGTCGGTCAACGCAATGCATTGGTCGACCATATCGATATCAAGGAATTGTGGGAAGTACTCAATACGGAACAAGTATGGATCGACCTCGGCACCATGACGTCGTTTTGTTTTCCGGATAATCCCAATGATAATCATGAATCCGCCGTGATTCGCGCTTTCTTCCAAAACCGGCTTTATTTTAGATTTCATCATGATCGGTTTTTCCCGAATACTCAAGAACAAGTCGAACGGAAAATTGCGCATGAAAAAGAAATTGCCCGTAAAAACCGCATCATCCAGGAGGGCGGCGACTGGCTGGCAAATGTCCTGATCCAAGAAGACCCTCGGATACCCGAGAACAAACTGGAAATCGTGGCGCTTATCAAGACATTTTATCTGTTTGGAAAAGAGAGCAGATACTTTGACCTTGCAAAGGCAATACTTGCAAGGGCCGGTATAGATCCCGATGAAGAGGTCTTTAATGCTTTGGTAAAGCTGAAGGTGTTCGAAGATGACGAAAATGTCGATTTGCATCGATTCGGCATATCCACCGATTTTCAGGACGAGGTCAATCATTGCGCCGCCGGTATCATCGCTTCGGATCCCGGTTCGTTATTGGATACCAATGGTCGAAAAGATCTAACGATGCTTTCCCTGATGACCATCGACGGTCAATCCACTTTAGATTTTGATGATGCCATCAGCATAGAAGACACCGGTGATCATTATCGCCTGGGCATTCATATCGTTGATGTCGGACACTTTGTTAAAAAAGGGGATTGCATCGATCGGGAGGCCCTTACCCGCGGCAGCTCAATTTATATGCCCGACCAGAAAATTCCGATGTTGCCGTCGGGTCTTGCGGAAGATTTGTGCAGTCTCAAGGCCGGTGAGCTTCGACCGGCAATCAGCTTGTTCGTAACCATAGACAGATCCTATGATATCACAAATTATGACATCGTACCGAGCCTGATCAACGTATCAAAGCAACTGACCTATTTCGATGTCAACATTATTGCGGACGAGAATGAAGACATCATTATCCTTCGCAATATCGCCGAAAAATTCCGGCAAAACAGGATGGCCGCCGGAGCGGTTCAGATAACCCTGCCGGATATCAATGTCTGGATCGGGGATGACGGCGAAATAACCGTGAGCAAGATCAACAGGGAGAGTCCCGGAAGAATGCTGGTTTCGGAAATCATGATCATGGCGAACTGGTTAAAGGCCAAGTTTTTGGCCAAACATCAGCTTCCGGCCATATTCAGGGCCCAGACAGCGCCCCGAGAAAGGCTCTATAAAGGGAATAAGGGGACGCTGTTTCAAAATTGGATGCAGAGAAAGCTGCTGAGCCGTTTCTTTCTCACTCCGGATCCTGAAAATCATTCGGGGCTCGGGCTGAATGCATATGTCACGGCCACATCGCCGATTCGGAAATATTTCGATCTTGCCACCCAGCGGCAAATCCGAGCGGTTTTTGGATTGGAAACGCCTTACACGGTTGAAGAAGTCGATCATATCATTCAATCACTTGAAGAACCCATGAGCTATGTCGCCAAGATCCAATACAACCGCCACCGCTACTGGTTGTTGAAGTACCTTGAAAAACACATCGGACAAAAAGAAGAGGCGATTGTTCTTTATAAAAAGAGAAATAACTATCAAATACTTTTAACCGAATATCTCATCGAATGCGAGCTGCCGCTATCGAGCGGTATTTCGTTGAAACCCGAGGATTTAATACAGGTCACCATCCAGCACGCCAATGCCAGAAAAGAAGTGGTGTCCGTATTTATGGGTTAGCTTCTAAAATCTTCGAACCAGTTTTTTTCCAGGTTCTTTTTGACGCGATCCGGATCAAAAATCCTGCCGTTCATCATAATATAAGCCCCCGGTTTCAATACTTGAACAGCGGCGACAGCCGCGCCGATATTGAACACGGCATCGCTGTATTTAAACCTGGCCGGGGCCATTGCACCGGTGAGTACAATCACTTTACCGGGCACTGCTTTTAGTGTTTTAGCGGTTTGAATCATGGTATCCGTGCCGTGGGTCACCACAATATGTTCGTGTTCGTCGGCTGATATTCTGTCGAAAATGAACCGACGGTCTTCATCGGTCATATCGAGACTGTCCTTATGCAAAATGGATGATATTTCGTACTCGAGGTTGACATTGGCTTCTTTGAGTATTTCGCCGATCATTGATTCTCCCACTTCATAGGTGCTTTTACGGTCAAAGTATACCTTGTCGATGGTACCCCCAACAGTATAAATTTTGATTTTCATATGGCGTTTACCTCGCTTTGCTCCATTTCAATAAAGACGCGTGATCTCGTCCGCCTCAAAACTGGGCCAAATCGCTTTCCCGCTGCTGCTGACGGCTTTGATGCCGCAACCGGCCTCCAAGATCTCGCCGATCCGTGTAATATCGATTTCCGCGCGTTTGATTTTTTTCATGAGCGGATCGCTCTTATCGTTTCGGCAGCAAATCAAGAGGCTTCCCGAACCGATCAGCCCCAACGGATCGATATGAAGCAAACCGCATATCTTTTCCGTAAGCGGGAGAACCGGAATGTCTTCCAAGTTGATCTGTATGCCATATCCGCCGGCAATGGTCAGTTCCGCGAGCGCCGTTGCGAGCCCGCCTTCGGTCACATCATGCATGGCCGTTGTCCAGCCCGAATCACCGGCGATCTTTGCTTCTTCTATGATACTGATGCCGGAAATCAATTGCTGGCACGCTTCGATCTCGGACTCCGCCATTCCCAAAGCCCTGAGCCGATCGCCATGATCTCTGGCAATGATGGCCGTTCCTTCCACGGCCAATGCCTTGGTCAATAACACGCTGTCCCCGGGTTGAATATTGCGTTTGTCGACCAGGCGGTTTTTGGATACGGTTCCGACCATCATTCCGGTGATAACGGGCCGTGTTACCGCATCGGTGATCTCCGTATGACCCCCGCAGAGTGTAATATTCCATGAGCGACACATGGATGCCAGTTCTTGCATTACCTGGCGTATGGCCGACGGCGTGACGCCGGGCGGAAACAAAAGCGTGGTCAAAAACCATCGGGGATCGGCGCCGGAGGTTGCAATATCGTTGGCATTGATCAAAACCGCGTAATGCCCGATGCTGTCCGTGGCAAAGGTGATGGGGTCTGATTTAATGACCAGCACTTCCTCTTCGGCAATATTCACCGCGGCGGCATCTTCGCCCACTCCGGCATTGATCAGAACCGAGGGATCATCAATGTTGAACTCGTCCAGAAAATTTTCAAGCAGATCGTTGGGCAGTTTTCCAGGTGAAAGCGGAAGCCCCAACCGAACGATATCTTTGATTTCTTCAAAACCCGTAACGATAAAATCGCTGTCAATCTTTTCGGCGCCGGATGTCGGATGATAATCGATAAACACCGTGATACATCCTGCTTTTTGTCCGGCATGGATGTCGAAAATATAGTCACCCACCATAATCATCTGCCTGACGTCGATATTCAGCATCCCGGCGGCCAAGGTGATTCCGTCACCACTGGGTTTGACCCGTACGGGGGTTTCTCTGGAAATGACGACGTCAAAGGTCGACAAATCGATATCTTTAAAGTTTTTAAGAGACCGCTTTATGCTTGAAAGCGTGTTTCGCGTAATAATCCCCACAGCCAGGGACTTTGAACGGAGGTAATGAATCAAGTCCTGGGCACCGGGGTTGGGTATGGATATCGCGGCGGCTTCTTTTTCAAAGCGCGCCAATACGGCCGAGGCGTCATCTTTGTGAGACCGGGTGGGAAGACTTTCTATAAATTCGAGCACAGGGGTGTCCGCAGGGCAATTGATGGTTTTTTTTAGAAGCTGAAAATCCAGGGCTCCGGGTTTTGTCAATGTGCCGTCGAAATCAAACAACACGGCTTTGATATAAAAGGGCCGATATGTATTTTGCTTGATTCTCATTGGCTCACTCAGACAGTGTTCAGTGTTCTAGTACGGAGCACTGAACTTTGAACAATGAACCCCGGAATCCCGATTACAGTTCATAAGGCGTCAGGCTTTCAAAACCGGTTTCGGTGACGTGGATGGTTTGTTCAAATTGAGCGGAAAGGGATCCGTCTTTTGTAACGGCGGTCCATTTGTCATCGAGGACGAAAAGTTCCTTTTGTCCGAGGTTGATCATGGGTTCAATGGTAAAAACCATTCCCGGAATCAAAGGAATTCCCTCTCTTCGAACACCATAGTGCGGGACTTGAGGCGGTTCGTGAAATTCAAACCCGACACCATGGCCGACAAATTCCCTGACCACCGAGCATCCATGGCGCTCTGCATATTTTTGAATGGCCCACCCGATATCTCCGATGGTGTTTCCGGGCTTGACCATAAGCATTCCTTTTAGCAGGCTTTTTTTAGCCACATGAACGATTTTTTTTGCATCGTCCCCGGGTGTCCCCACGAAAAAGGTCTTGTTGGCGTCCGCATAATAGCCGTTTAAAATCGGTGTGACGTCAATATTGACGATATCCCCGTCTTTTAAAATCCTTTCTCCGGGAATGCCGTGACAAATGACTTCGTTGACGGACACACAGACACTTTTTGGATACCCCCTGTAATTCAACGGTGCAGGGATTGCTCCGTGTTTCAGCGTAAATTCGTGTACCATCGTATTGATCGTATCGGTCGCCATTCCCGGCCTTATTTCAGCTTCGACCATGTCCAGCGTATCCAGGGCCAGGCGACCGGCCTTTCGGATGTTTTCGATATCCTGTGATTCTTTGATCCGAATTCGGTATTTTTTGGCATATTCCGCCTTGAGTTTATCCGGACTCATCACATTTTTATTTAGGCAGCATTTTTTGTATTTCAAACCGCTGCCGCAGGGGCATGGATCGTTGCGTCCGCTTTTGAAAAATTTGTTTTTCATGCTTTTCTCGATTCGAATATCACATTTTCACCGAACTATCGGTAGTCTTCTCTGATCGGATAAAATACATCGGTGACGCGGCTTCTGGCCAAGGCTTTCCCGGAATGAACAGCATGGGGCGGTATAATGACCACGGACCCCGGACCGAGTTCTTTGCTTTCGCCGTCCACAGTCAGCTCGAATCGGCCTTCGATGATGTGTGTGACCTGTTCATGGGGGTGGGAATGCTCCGGCAGCTGGGCCCCTTTTTCAATATCCCAGAAAGAAAACGTCATGTTTTCCGAATGGATAAAACGAACCTTAAAGCCCGCAACCAGTTCTTTTTTTTCTATATCTTCAAGATGGGTATAGTCCATTTGTTTCAGCACCTCTGCGTCTATATCGGTTGGGATTTTGGATGATTATGTCCAAAGTTTGCCTCAGTTTGACGGCAAAACCAGTGTATTGATATATGCGGCGGAATGTGATGTCAATTTTTATCTTTCCCTATAAACGGTTTCAAAACCCCACATTCGGCATTCAAGTCGATTTGCCGAACCCGTCGTAATGAATTTTTTCATATGGCAGGTCTTCTTTTGGGTGCCCGGGCTTTTTTTCAGCCGGATATCCCACGGCAACCATCGATTCTATTTTAAGGTTTTCCGGTATGTCCAGCAGTTCGCGAATGTATTGTTCCGCGGATTTTTCCCGATCATGCATCCTTTTTCTGATCTGAATCCAGCAGCTCCCAAGTTCCATGGATTCCGCCGCCAGATGGATATATATTGAGGCGATGGATGCATCCTCGATCCAGACATCGCATTTTTCGGGATCCGCACATATCACAATCCCCACGGCCGCATCTTTTATAAATGAGGCGCCGTGGGGCTTGGATTTTGATAGCTTTTCCAGCAGACCCGGATCGGTCACGACCACGAATTCCCAGGGGTTGAACCCCCTGGATGAGGGCGCTCGAAGGGCCGCTTCAACAATCCTCTCGATTTTTTCGGTTTCGACGGGTTTTTCCAGGTATCGGCGAATGCTTCTGCGTTTTTGGGCCAGGGATAAAAACATAGGATGTACCTCCTCGATTCGTCGTTCAAATCATGACAAAATTATGATAATAAAACAAATTATAAATTCGATTCGATCTTTTTGCAAGAACGCGGGCGATTCATCGTGAAAATATTGCTGATATATCCATACTGGCTTGAAAACCGGGCCGATATCCAAGACATCTCGGTTCCTCCCATCGGCATGTATTATATCGGGGCCGTCTTAAAAAAGAACCATTACGATGTAGAGATATTGAACTGGTGCACCATCAATGAAACGCCCGAAGAGATCGAAAAGATTCTCCTTGAAAAAAAACCCGATATCATCGGATTTTCCATCTTACAGGCCAACCGTTGGGGCGGCATCGAAATTGCCGGGATTGCCAAAAAGATCCATCCCAACGTTAAAATTATTTTCGGCGGTGTGACGCCGACATTTTTGTGGAAACATTTTTTAACCTATTTTAAAGACATCGACGTAGTGGTGATCGGGGAAGGGGAATATACATTTTTAAATCTCGTAAAATATTTTGAAAATGCCAAGGCGCACCGGTTGAAAGATATTCGAGGCATTGCCTATCGGAAAAAAAATGAGATTTTACGGACAGCGCCGGCCGAACCGGTTCATGACTTGAATGCGCTTCCAATTCCGGCAAAATATTTTGAATACCGGCATCTGGCGCTGACCCGGGGGTGCCCCGGCAAATGCACATTTTGCGGGTCACCAAAATTTTGGGGGCCTAAGGTCAGGTTTCATTCCGTAAACTATTTTGTCGACGAACTCCAACGGCTTTATCGAAAAGGCATCCGGTTTTTCTATTTTTCAGATGACACGTTTAGTGTGGATAAATCACGGGTTATCGAAATTTGTAAAAAAATCCTGGAAAAAAGACTCGATATCACATGGGTGGCCATTTCCCGCGTTAACACGATGAACGAAGACATCCTTTACTGGATGAGAAAAGCCGGCTGTATCCAGATCAGCTACGGTGTGGAAAGCGGTTCGGAAAAAATCAGACATTTTCTGAATAAAAAAATCACCACCGATTCGATAGAAAAGGCGTTTGCCATGACACTTCGGTACGGCATATTGCCCCGCGCCTATTTTATCTATGGATGTCCCGGAGAAAACCGCAAAACCATTGAGGAAACCATTGACCTTATCAAAAGGATCAAACCCCTGGTCATTCATTTTTTCGTTCTATCATTGTTTCCCGGTACGCACCTGTATGACGTATACCGGAAAAAAGCGGGAATTACCGAGGATATCTGGTTGAACAAGATCGAGGACATCAAGTATTTTGAAACCGATCCTGATTTGTCGGCCGAAGATGTACTTTCATTCGGAAAAATATTGCGGGAACGATACCATGAAATGATTCCCGAAATCGTGGATACGATTTCGCTGGTCGATAAGAAAGAGTTGTACCCCATGCATGCCGATTTTTGCGCCAGGCTCGGAATGACTTTTGATCACGGAGATTACGCCCATAACGATGCGATCCAGGGAAAAGAAAAAATTGCCGAAAAATTATATCTCAAGGCGCTGACCTATCATCCGCATCCCAGCGCCTACATTGGTTTGGGGATATTGAATCAAAAGAAAGGCGCCTACAAAGATTCCATTAAAATTCTTTCGGAAGGCAGTGGATATTTTCCGGACAACGAGCCGCTCAATATATGCCTCGGCGTCAGCATTATGAATGTCGGGGATTTTAACACGGCGTTGTCGATTTTCTTAAAATTTCAACATTCGAAGCAGGCGCTCGAGTTGATTGTCAACTGTTACCGAGCATTAAACGATAGTAAAAACGCATCCGCTTATAACAAAAAACTTGCCTCGACAGCATAGAAGTGGTTTCCAGAGCCTTCCCTCGGGTTCAATCTTCCACCTTCGCGATAGCTACGACGGGACAATCTGTGTTGGACTGAGACGTCCAATCCTCGAAATATTCCCGATATTCCTGCGGTTGGCCGCCTCAGTCCGTCTTGACCTTAAGCCCGATTGAAGGTTTTGAAACCACTTCTAAGGAAAAAAATCAGTATCGATTAAAACCGGTTTGCTTCCAATTACACTCGACGGGACGCTATGGATATCCAGTCTTCATCGACAAGGATCTCGATGTTCCGTAGCCCTGCATGTTTTATTTCATCCAGAATCTTATTTTTATCTGCCAAAAGGATGCCCGAACAGATGAATATGCCGTCTTTAAGCAGTATTTTCGGTATATTTTCGAGAAGAATCGAAACGGCTTTCGTTGTGAGGTTGGCGGCCGCCAGATTAAACCGCTGGGTTATCCCATTGACCAGATCACCGTTGATGATGGCAAAGGCGGATTCCGGTATCTGATTGTGCATTAAATTTTTCCGGGCAGTTTCCGCTGCAACCGCATCATTGTCGGTTCCCAAAATCTTTCCTGCACCGAGCTTTGCCGCCGCAATCATGAGGATGCCCGAGCCGGTGCCCACATCCAGAAACGTATCGCTTTTATTCAAATATTTTTCTATCAGGGCGATACACATGCGCGTCGTGGGATGGGTGCCGGTACCAAAGGCCATCCCGGGATCGATTTCGAGAACGATTTCTTTTTCATTTTGCAAATAGTCTCGCCAGGTCGGTTTGATAACAATCCGATCAGTGATTTTTTCAGGGTGAAAATAGGTTTTCCAGGATTCGGCCCAGTTCGCTTCATCCACATTGCCGTAGAAAATGCGGTATTGAATGCCGATCTTTTTTTCAAGCCTTGCCAGACCTTCTTCAATGGTTTTGCACTTTTTCCCTAATGTATTGTCATCCGGAAGATAGCCGATGATGGCATCGTTTTCAGGGATAACGGCATGGTCGTCCCAGTCTTCGAAACCTTCGACCTGGGATTCCTCGACCACAACGCCTTTCAGGTCAAGGTCATAAAACAAATCGGATATGATATCCACGGCCAGTTGCCTGTCATTGAAAATAAAAACCACTTTGACTTCGATCCATTTCATCATTATCTCAATATTCCAATCAGAAAGAAGCCTCTATATCCAAAACTTTTCCTTTGGCGGATTGAAATACCCATATTTTACATCGGGGAAAGAATTTTTAATCCGTGAAATGATGCGATGCATCCCCATGGGGGTTCCGGGTCTCGAAACAGCGGACGTTATTTTCCAATACCGTTTCGGATCAAAGTTCAGGTTTCGCCACTGGATCATATTGACGGGATATGCGCGCATCCGTTCGGACAGGGCGTCGAACTCTTCAGGGGTATCGGTAAACCCAGGACAATTGAGATAGTTGACGGATACGAATTTTTTCTTGATTCTTGCGGTTTCTATACTTTTCATCACATCGTCAAAGGCATATCCTTTGGGCCGGAAATACGCATCATAGCAAGGTATTCGAAAACTGTTCAGACTGATGCGAACGCTGTCGAGACCGGCATCAAACAGCGCTGCCAGAATGCCGGGCCTGCTCCCGTTGGTATTTATGTTGATGGTTCCGCGACGGGTTTTGGATCGAATCTCTTTAATGGCCGGTTCGATGACTTCGGCCGCCAGCAATGGGTCCCCTTCACACCCCTGGCCAAAACTCACAACGCTTTGTTTGACCCGTTCGATGTGAAAAAGGGCGACTTGGGCAATTTCTTCGGCGGTGGGTTGGAAAGCGATTCTTTCCTGGCTGTGAGAAATTTCGCCGGTTTTTTGAAGGGACAAACATCCAAGACAACGGGCATTGCATTGCGGAGACGTCGGAAGGGGCGCCTCGTACCTTCCCAGGAAAAAGTTCTTGGCCGCCGGGCAGCCGTATTCCATGGCGCATTTTTCAAGATGCGCTTCAAGCCGGTTGTGCGGCATTTTTTTTTGAATGCTTCTGATTCCCGCCATCACATTTTCGGGTTTCATTCTTCGCAAATCCTGTCTCTTTTCCCGATCCACCAGGATGACGGCGGATCGGAATTTATTGTTGTGCCATCCCACGGCGCCGTAAGAAAACAGCGGGAGAATGCCGGCGGTCCGATTTTCTTCGTAGGCGCTCACAAAAGAGATCACATATCCCGGAGAATTAAATGCCGCCACCGGAAAGATCGGTTCACCGGGTTTGAAAGGATTTTCCGTAAGAATTTCCATTCGATGTCGGCGGATATTGTATACCACGGGTTTTCTGTCCGGCATCAACATCAATTCGCCGCCAAAGGGCATATTCATCGTGTCATCCAGCGTCAAAGGAACCAGAGAAGCACCGGACATACCCATTGCCGCATACCCGTCGAGATCGAAAATCTCTCCCGCTTTATTGCATACGACCGCTGTGATATATTTTATTCGGTTTTGCATGTGTTTCAGTTCGCCTTGACCTTAAGCCCGATTGAAGGTTTTGAAACCACTTCTATCAAATTTGTTGATAAATGTACAACGAATGGTAAATAAAGTGTTCAGAGTTCAATGTTCAGATTTCAGGAATGCGGAACTCCCAATTTGCAGTCCTTCGCGGCTTTTTGATTTTTAGCGGTAGAATTAGCAAATACGGTTGAAAATCTGCTCAACTCATCACGTATAATTGCCCTTGGTGAACATTGAACACTTTCAATATTGGAGGCTACCCCATGAAAAGTTATCGGAAAGAATTATGGTTTGATGTGCCGACACGCAGAGCTTTTATCAATATCACGCCTCAGGTTGAAGCCTGCCTCAAGGAGAGCGGCATAAAAGAAGGCTTGGTACTTTGCAACGCCATGCACATTACGGCATCCGTATTTATTAACGACGATGAATCGGGCCTT
Source organism: Desulfobacterales bacterium (assembly GCA_022340885.1). Classification (GTDB taxonomy): domain Bacteria; phylum Desulfobacterota; class Desulfobacteria; order Desulfobacterales; family UBA11574; genus UBA11574. The sequence continues at coordinate 34,317 of JAJDND010000055.1, forward strand.
CATCATGATTATGACGTCTGGCTTGAAAAACTGGCACCCCACGAGCCGGTGTCGCAGTACCGGCATAATGTGGGAGAAGACAATGCCGATGCGCACATGAAAAGACAGATCATGGGCCGGGAAGTGGTTATGGCCATTACGGAAGGAAGGCTGGATTTCGGAACCTGGGAGCAGATATTTTACGGCGAATTCGACGGCCGACGACGCAAAAGAGTCCTTGTGAAGATCATTGGAGCGTAACTCGTTATCTACTCTAAAAATCCTTCTTTGATGGTAATGTCTGCCTTGCTTTTGAGCTGGGCCAGCAGCGCATCAAAAATTTCGGACTTTTTTTGAGCCAGCAACTGTTCCCTTATGGTTCCTTTTTCTTTGTCGAATGGTTCTGACGGGGTTATTTTTCTGCCCTTATACTGGATGACATAATAGCCTTTGGCCCCTTTTAGAACATTTTCCGGCAGCTTCTTATCCCGGCTCAGTTGAAAAGCAGCTTCAGAAATTCCGCGGTCATATCCGATGTCGGGAATTGAACCATTTCGTTTAAAAAAACCGGTGGTTTTCGGCATCAGATGAAATTTTTTGCTTTCTTCACTTAAGGGTTTACCGCTTTTTAACGCTGCCAGAAATGATGAGGCATCCGCTTTTGCTTTTTCGTCCTGAATCTCTTTGATTAGATCGGCTTTTACCGTTTGCCTGACCTTGTCCAAGGGAGGTATTTTGGGCGGGACTTTATCCAACAGTTGAAGAATATAATATCCATCATTAAATTCCCGAACATCGCTGATTTCTCCGGTTGACAGATCGAATGCGGTATTGGCGAATTTTGAAGGATCGGGAATTCCTTTGGCCGGATTTTCTTTCGAAAAGAAGTCCGTGGTTAAAATTTTCAAGTGCCGCTCTTTTGCCGCGTTGATCAGATCATCTCCCTGGTAGGCGATGTCGGAGACCGATTCTGCTGCATCATAGGCCAGACTTTTGGCTTTATTATCAGTGAGTTTCTTTCGGATTTCTTTTTCGGCGTCTTTAAATGGTGTGGTGTGCGCGTCGATGACCTTTTCGACCTTGATAATATGCCACCCGAACCGGGTGCGAACCGGTTCGCTAATTTCGCCGGCTTTCATGGAAAAGGCTTTGTCTGCAAAGGGTTTTACCATGGATTCTTTCGTAAATTCACCAAGATATCCACCGTTGTTTCGGCTGGGTCCTTCCGAATACTTCTTGGCCAATTCTGCGAAATCTTTGCCTTCTCTGGCCATTTTTAATATTTTAAGGGCCTTTTCTTTCGCTTCCTTAACGGTTTCGGGATCAGCGTCCGGATTCACCTTTATTAAAATGTGCCTGGCAACGACTTTTTTCGGGATCTTAAACGATTCCAGGTTTTCATCATAATACTCCCTGACCTCTGAATCGGACAGTTTTACCTTGGATTGATATTGTTTCGGGTCAAAATGAACATATCGCACTTTTATCATGGTATCTGTCTTGTATTTCTCTTTATGTTTTTCATAAAAAGATTTAATTTGTTCTTCGGAGATCAGGACATTATTATATTGGTTCGGGTCGAAAAATGCGTACTCTATGTCCACAGAAGTATTGAGCCAGTCATACCAATCTCTGACTTCCTGATGTGAAACCTTGGCATTGCTTGTAACAAGGGTTCTGAGTTTATCAATCAGCATCTGGTTTTTCTGGGCAGCTTCGAATGATTCGGGCGTCATCCTGAGACGATCCAGGACACTTTTATAAAGGTATTTGTCAAACACCCCCGACCTCTGGAATGCCGGAATATGTAAGATCGCATTGGCAAGCTCTTTTTCCGAGACACGAAATTTGAGCTTTTTCGCTTCCTGAACCAAAAGCCTGTTGTTGATCAACCGATCCAGCGCCTGCCTTTTGACCTGAAGGGTTTTGATCATTTTCTCATCCAGTTTGTTTCCGAATCTTGCGCGCAGTTGTTCCATAAGATTGTTGTATGTGTCCCGATACTCATCCAGCGTAATTTGATCGCCGTTGACCGTGGCGACCCTGCTGCCCCTTTGCGACCGAAAGCTGCCGACTCCCCAAAAAATAAATACGATGACGATGGCGCCCAAAAGTATCTTGATCAGCCAGTTTCCGGCATGTTTTCGCATTAACCTGAGCATATGATTCCTTTCTGTCGATGGTGAAAATCGACCGAGCCCGGATACGACGTGACAATTCTATGACTAGATAATAATCGACAATGGTTTAACCTGCCGATCGATCTTGCTGCCGACAGACTCCGAACATATTCCGCACAAATATTCATACTTGTCCCCTTCCGGCAGGACAAGCAGCAACCGTTTGCGAACCGGAACAGCCCTTTTGCATTTCGGGCAGTATAATTCCGTGGCATCAAACTCCTTGAACATGCCGCTAGCTTTGGCTCGGGGCGCATATGTTCCCGGTGTTTTCGGGAATCGTCTCGAATTCATTGTCTCACCTTATACAATTAAAACTAATCATTGTAGTTCAATATCTTGTAATTTATAAAACTTTTATACTATTTATTATGCATGATTTTGTCAATACTTTCACGCCACAATTTATCCGAAATATTTATTGACATCCACTGCCCTTTTGTTTAATTTGAGTCAATTATCCGGGGCTGTAGCTCAGCTGGGAGAGCGCATGACTGGCAGTCATGAGGTCGACGGTTCGATCCCGTTCAGCTCCACCATAGATTACAAGTGGTTAGAGGGAGACTGAAGAGGGGAGATCTTGAATTGTGACTGGTTTGTGACCGATCCCTTTATCACTCGCAAAAGCGGTCAATCTACTGAGCCGGTTGACCGCTTTTCTTTTGTGCGCTTGTGTAAGATGAGCATATCTCAGGTCATGGTCTGTTTGAAACCGTTTTCCTTTCGAATCCGCTTAAAGAGAGCTTCAAGAGAATCATTCACAGGAATCTGATTCAGTTGTGCGCGCCTAGTCCGTGGGGGTGTTTATTATACGTTTAGGAGATTTTCCCAATGAAATGAGACATACTCCCTATTGATATATCATGTCGTGGCTGATTATATATTATTTGAAGATATGAATGTGTCGCGTATATCTTCAGTTCTACCCTCTCACAATGAAACCCCTGGAAAAATTAACTCCCGCCTCCTCCAGGGGTTTCATGTTTTTAGGATTCGCCTATTTTCTTTTTAACCGGCCCTGACTGCCTGGTCAAAGAGGATCTTACGGTCTCACCCAATCGGTTGTATTATTGATTTAGGCCTGAATTTTCATGAATATTGTCAGCTGGTTGAATGATCGCCGTTGACAGTTACGCCCTTTTACTGCTACTTTCTATCTTAAAATATACAATCGGGAAACCAAAGGGGGTAACGGTGGCCAAGCTTCAAAATGATTTGTTTTTGCGTGCTTGCAAACGCTTGCCGGTTGAAAGAACTCCGATATGGATTATGCGCCAGGCAGGGCGATATTTGCCGGAATATCGCGCGGTTCGCCAACGATATGATTTTCTCACCATGTGCAAAACACCCGAACTTGCGACCGAAGTGACATTGCAACCCATTGATTTGATAGGGGTTGATGCCGCTATTATTTTTTCAGATATTCTCGTCATTCCTGAAGCAATGGGCATGCAATTTGAAATGCACGAAGGCATCGGCCCTGTGTTTCCCCACCCGATCAGAAGCGGAAATGATGCGGATAAGCTTAAAAAATTAGATCCGACCGTCGATTTGAAATATGTGATGGATGCCGTTGCCTTGACAAAGAAGGGCTTAAGCGGGCGTGTGCCATTGATAGGTTTCAGCGGCTCTCCATGGACGTTGTTGTCATATATGGTCGAGGGCCAGGGATCCAAGACATTTTCCAAGGTAAAATTTTTGATCTATAATGATCCAAAACTGGCCCATCGGCTTTTGGATAAAATCGCCGATGCCGCAACGGCATATTTAAGCGCACTTATTGAAGCCGGGGTCAATGCGGTTCAAATATTTGATACCTGGGCCGGAATTCTTTCCCAAGATGATTTTGAAGAATTTTCTTTGGGCTATATCAGAAAAATAATTTCACGGATCAAAAAAAAGGAAATACCGGTTATTCTCTTCGCAAAAGGCGTGCACTATCAGTTGAACCGTCTTGCCGGAAGCGGTGCCGATGTGCTGGGCCTTGATTGGACAATGAATATCGGAGAGGTCCGGAAAGAGCTGGGAGATAAGGTCTCCCTTCAAGGAAACCTCGATCCCGCAGTTCTTTATGCCGGTCATGAGAAGATAAAATCTGAAGCAAAAAAAATATTGCAAGCATTTGGTAAGGGAAGCGGGCATATTTTCAATCTCGGCCACGGTATTCCGCCGGATGTCCGGCCGGAAAGCCTTAAAATTTTGGTGGATTTTATTAAAGAAGAAAGCGTTTCTTATCATATGGATGATAACCAGCACGGGGAGAAAAGTCGTGTTTGATATCGATATCGATTTAATTAAAAAGTATGACACGCCCGGACCGCGATACACCAGTTATCCCACAGCGCCGCATTTTAATGAATCGTTTACCCACAAAGATTATCTTAAAGAGATCAAAAATACCAACCGGGGGCGAAACCTGCCCGATTTGTCGTTATATTTCCATCTGCCCTTTTGCGATACACTCTGTTATTTCTGCGGATGCAACATGATCGTGACCAAAAACCGAGAAAGGATCAAGCGATACATCGATGACGTAAAGCGCGAGATAAACCAAATAACGACGCACCTTTCAGGGGACAGAAAAGTCGTCCAGCTTCACTGGGGTGGCGGAACGCCGACACATTTGAACCCGGAAGAAATCATTGATTTAAATTTATACATTCATGATCGTTTTGAATTTAATCCTGTCGTAGAGGCCGGATGTGAAATCGATCCCAGAGAACTCACCAAGGAACATCTTGAGGCTTTGAGAAGCGGCGGCTTCAATCGCATCAGCATGGGGGTGCAGGACATCAACGAAAGCGTTCAAAAAGCGGTTAACCGGATACAGCCCGAAGCGCTGACCCGACAGGTCGTCCATTGGGTGCGTGAATTGGGATTCGACAGCATTAACCTCGATTTGATGTACGGGCTTCCCTTCCAGTCAGCAAAAAATTTTGAAAGGACTGTAGATGCCATCATCGATATTGATCCGGACAGAATCGCTTTGTTTAATTTTGCATATGTCCCCTGGATGAAAAAACATCAAAAAGCCATTCGTCCTGAGGATTTGCCTGCTCCCGAAGAAAAGCTGGACATCTTCAAAATGGCAACTCAAAAATTGACACAAGCCGGCTATGTATTTATCGGCATGGATCATTTTGCCAAGCCCGATGATGAACTCGCACTGGCGCTGAATGAAAAAAAGCTTTACAGAAATTTCCAGGGCTACAGCACCCATGCGGGCGCGGATCTATATGCCATGGGAATTACCAGCATCAGTCAGTTCGGGCGCATCTATGCACAAAACATTAAAAAAGAAAAGCCGTATCGTGCCGCACTTGATCAGGGAATTTTACCGACAGCCAAAGGATGTTATTTGAGCGACGATGATCTGTTGAGGCGGCATGTTATCATAAAACTCATGTGTGATTTTGAACTCGACTTTGTTTCAATTGAGGATAAATTCAACATCGATTTCGAGGCATACTTCGGCCTGGGGTTGAGCCGTCTGAATGAAATGATGGCCGATGACCTTCTTTTTATAGAAAACAGGACCCTTAAGATAACCCACATGGGCAGACTGCTGATTCGAAACATTGCCATGAAATTTGACGGTTACCTTGAAAGAAAAGAAGATTATGCCCGTTATTCAAGAACCGTTTAAAGAATCAGGGCACAAAATTTCAAGACGGTTTATCTATCTCTGACTCGCGCATCGCGGGAGGTTTCTATGCCATACTGGGATAAATATTGATATGCATCAGTACGCGATAGTTCTTTTCAACCTGGGGGGGCCGGACAATTTGCACGCCGTAAAACCCTTCTTATATCATCTGTTCAGCGATCGGGATATTTTTAACATCCCGGTGGGGCAGAAAATATTCGCGAAACTGTTGTCCGGTCTTCGCGCACCGAAGGTTAAAGAAAAATATCGATACATCGGCGGGAAATCTCCTGTCAATAAGTGGTCAGAATTGCAGCGGTCCATGCTTGAGCAGGATTTGAAAAAAGTGATTTCCGGCGCCGCCGTATACACTGCCATGCGCTATTGGCACCCGACCATAGAAGACGCCGCCCGGAAAATATCCCAAAAACCATACGACAAAATTACCCTGCTTCCCCTTTACCCCCATTACTCTGAAACAACCACCGGATCGTCAATCAATGAATGGCAAAGGGTTTATCGGGGAGACAAAGACAAGGTGAACTATATTTATGCATATTACGACCACCCAAAATATATTGCGGCGTTAAATGAAAGAATCGATGAAGCGATGATGCGCTTTCCCGTAAATGTCCGCGAAGATATTCAAATCGTATTCAGCGCACACGGGACACCGGAACGCCTCGTGACAAAAGGCGATCCTTATTCGATGCATATCAAAGAAACCGTCGCGGGTGTAATGAAGGCGCGCAATTTTTCCCATGAATATCATATGTGTTTTCAAAGCAAAGTCGGTCCCGGCAAATGGCTCGGCCCGTCAACCGATGCGATGATCAATTCGCTTGGAGCAAAAAGAAAAAAGCAATTACTCCTTGTTCCCGTTAGTTTCGTATCCGATCATATTGAAACGCTGTTCGAGCTCGACGTTGAATATCGACGGATCGCGGACAAGGCAAATATCGAAAATTACGTGGTCATGCAAGGATTGAACGATTCAAAAACGTTTGTCGCCGCTTTAAAAGATCTGGTGGTTCAATCGATTCAAATCAACCAAAACTAAAGGAAAATCGTGCCGGCGTATGGATAACAGCTCGATTAAAATAACGATTTTAGGCGCAGGCATATCAGGCCTTGCCACAGCTTTTTGGTTGAAGCGGAAAGGATTTGAGATAACGGTACTTGAGTCGAAAAAAGAACCCGGCGGGTCCATGGTCACCCGGTACGAAAATGGATTTTTGATTGATTACGGACCGAACAGCGGATTGGAAACAACACCGCTGATCGGAAAACTTGTCGAGCAGGTCGGGCTTAAAGACGAAATGATTTATGCATTAGACGCGGCGAATAAAAGATATATTTTAAGGAATAATCAACTTCATGCCCTGCCGACCCATCCGGTTGCGTTTTTTAAAACAAAACTGTTTTCACCGAAAGCGAAATGGCGTCTTTTGGCCGAACCGTTTTCGAGAAAGTCCAGTGAAGGCTATTACCAAAGCATTTCCGAATTTGTAAGCAGAAGATTGGGCCGGGAATTTCTGGATTATGCGATAAATCCCTTCGTCGCCGGCATATTCGCAGGGAATCCCGACAAACTGAGCGTGCAATCCGCGCTGCCCAAACTATATCGATTGGAAGCGGTATACGGCGGATTGTTCAAGGGATTGATTTTCGGTGCAAAAGAAAGGAAAAAACGGGCGGAGCCGTCCAAACAGCGTGCAAGGATGTTCTCGTTTAAAAAAGGGATGCAAAGTTTTCCCGCAGCCATTGCCGGCAAACTGGAAAACAGCATCAGATATGATTGCAAGGTCGAAAGCGTCGCGAAGTCAGGGTCCAAATTTAAAGTCATGTTCAGCCATAATCACCGGTTGGAGGAAATGATTACGGATATTGTCCTATCGACGGTTCCCGCGTATCATGCCGCTTCGGTGTTTAATGGTTGGGAAAATAAGCTGCTGGATCATTTGAACAACATTTATTATCCGCCGGTAAAGGTGCTGTATCTAGGGTTCAGGAAAGAAGCCGTCGGTCAACTCCTGGACGGATTCGGATTTTTAATCCCGGAAAAAGAAAATAAAACGTTTTTGGGAGCAATATGGAATTCAGCCATATTTCCTTTTCGGGCAAATGACGATATGACGGCGTTCACACTATTTATAGGCGGTGCGCGATCTCCCGAATTGTTTGAAAATGACGACGGCAGGTATATGGGCACGGTGATGAAAGAGTTTGGGGAAATAATGAAGATTAGAAAAGGCCCCGTGTTTATCACAGAGAAAATGTGGCCGAAGGCCATCCCCCAATACAGTATCGGATATATCGAACACGAAAGATACTTTGATGCGTTCGAGTCGAACAATCCCGGTATTTTTTTAAGCGGCAATTACCGGGGAGGAATTTCCGTGGGTGATTGCATAAAAAATTCAAAATTGACGGTTATACGGATTTGCGAATATGCAAACCAAGTGCGAACCGAAGATAGGGAAGGGAATTGAAATGACGGAAGCGCTTCGCCAACCCGCCTGTTATAGACCTTTGAAAAACGCCCCTTTTTGCCCAATTTCTGCGTCAGGCTCAAATTTTAATCCTCAAAATACTCAATGTATTCATTTGGTTAAAATTATCGCCTTCCTTGAACTTGAACAAAAATGAGCATTTTTCAATGGTCTCTGTTATGAGAGGCACTGACGGGCAAGTATCGTTTATCGGGCGAGCATACCCCCTGAACTCGTTTGTGCGGGTCTTCAATGGATCGGCTGCACCTTCTTGCCTTGACATCAGCAGCATATTGACTTAAAAAAGTTTTTCATTTTGTCGATGATAAGTGGTTATGCCATGATGAAAAACCGCCATCTATATCGCATTATATTTTCCGTTATAGCCGGAATCGCTATATCCATAATATTTTTGACGGGATTTGCAGTATCGCGGGGTGTGGAAGGCGCCGAACAAGACAAAAGAGCTGCAGAAACCATAAACTCGGTCTCAACCGTTGTACATCTGTATTTTGCGGATAAAAACAATTCATTTCTCAAAGCAGAAGATCGAACTTTTCTGCACTCGAATCATCCGGCGAAATTTGGTAAAGCGATTATCCAGGCGCTGATCGAGGGCCCCAGGACCGGACTGATGAGAACAATTCCGGAGAATTCAAAGCTGAAGGCATTTTATATCACCGGGGACGAAACCGCTTATGTTGATATGTCCAATGAATTCAAGGGAAGGCATTCCGGCGGGGTTAAATCAGAACTTTTTACAATCTATTCAATGGTCGATTCACTGGTGTTGAATATCCCTGAAATCCATGCCGTAAAATTTTTGATCAATGGGAAAGAGTCCATGACCTTAAACGGTCATATCGATCTGCGTTATCCATTTAAAGCCAACATGCTTTTGATACGATGAAAAAAAAGGAATCCATTAAAAATATTAGAAATATCGGAATCATAGCCCACATTGATGCCGGGAAGACCACCGTAACCGAGCGGGTTTTGTACTATACCGGGAGATCCCACAAGATCGGCGAAGTTCATGACGGCGAAGCGATAATGGACTGGATGCCCGATGAACAGGAACGGGGGATTACCATCACCTCCGCCGTTACCACGTGCCACTGGAAAGGACGCGACATCCATCTCATCGATACGCCGGGACATGTTGATTTTACCATTGAGGTGGAACGCTCCCTGAGGGTGCTTGACGGCGCCGTTGGTGTTTTTTGCGCGGTCGGCGGTGTGGAACCCCAGTCGGAAACGGTATGGCGACAGGCCGACAAGTATCATGTTCCAAAGATTGCATTCATCAACAAACTCGACAGGATTGGTGCGGATTTTTTTGGCGCCATTGAAATGATGAAGAAAAAGTTAAACGCCAATCCGTTGATATTACAACTGCCGGTCGGTTCTGAAGATGATTTTTCGGGGATTATCGATCTTATCGACATGAAGCAGGTCGTCTGGGAAGATGAGACACTGGGCGCGACATTTAAAAGAGAAGATGTTCATTCCGATCTGCTCGAAACAGCAAAAGCGTATCGTGAAAAACTGATCGAAACCGTGGCCGAAGTTGATGACGATATCATGGAGGATTATATATCCGAAAATCCCATCACTTCGGAAAGCCTGCTTGCCGCCATAAGAAAGGCAACCGTCAATTTGAAACTGGTACCGATTCTCTGCGGGAGTGCTTTGAAAAATAAAGGCATACAGCCGCTTCTGGATGCCATTGTGGAATTTCTGCCCAGTCCTGTGGACGTTCCGCCCATCAAAGGCACTCATCCCGAGACAGGACAGCATGTCGATTGCCGGGCAAACGACAAGGACCCCCTTGCGGCGCTGATATTCAAAGTTTCGATGATCGAAGGACGGAAACTCTCCTACGTCCGTATTTACAGTGGAACGATGACGACCAAAGCGGATGTCTATAATCCATCCCGCAAGATCAGCGAAAAAATTTCCCGGATATTGAGAATGCATGCCAATAAGAGAGAACGGATCGATTCCGCTGGTGCCGGCAGTCTGGTTGGTATTATTGGATTGAGAGATTCCTCTACGGGAGAGACCCTTTGTTCCAAAGATCATCCTGTTTTGTTGGAAAGAATAGAATTTTACGAACCGGTTATTTCCATCGCTGTGGAGCCCAAGACCCATGCCGACCAGGAAAAGCTCGATCAGGTCCTCGAGAAATTCATGGCTGAAGATCCGACCCTTAGACTTCAAAAGGACGAAGACACCGGGCAGACCATTTTGTCCGGCATGGGAGAACTGCACCTTGAAGTGATCATCAGCCGTATGCTCCGCGAATTTAACACCAATGTTAATGTGGGAAAGCCCCAGGTTGTCTATCGGGAAACCATCGAAAAAGAGGGGCGCGCATCTGCAATATTCGACAAGGAAGTGGCAGGAAGCCGGCACTATGCGGAAGTCGAAGTAAAACTGCTGCCCCGTAACCGGGGTTCCGAAAACACATTCAGATCTGAAATTACCGACGAAACAATACCGGAAACATTTATTCCCGCCATCAAAAAAGGTGTGATGGAAGCGCTGGAAAGCGGGGTGCTGATGGGATATCCTGTCGTGGATGTTGAAGCTGTATTGACTGGAGGGGTTTATAAGGATTCCTTGAGCACCGAACTGGCCTATACCGTGAGTGCGTCCATGGCGTGTAAGTCCGCTCTTGAAAACGGCGAACCCTTTCTCCTGGATCCGATTATGGATGTCAAAGTGTATGTTCCGGAGGCTTTCATCGGAGACGTCATCGGGGATCTTAATTCGAGAAATGGAAAAATCGAATCCATCGAACACAAGATGGGTGTTCAGGAAATAAAGGTCGTTGTACCGTTGGCGCGTATGTTCGGATATTCCACATCATTAAGATCGGCAACACAGGGCAGAGGAACGTTCACCATGCAGTTTTCTCATTTTGACAGGTGTTGACGCAGATCTTCAAAATTCATATTCCAATTCTGCTGGGTCTTATCCTTTTCGGTTATTGTCTCTCTATTTTTTCGGATTTGTTTTAATAATTTTTCGATGTCGGCCTTTTTATCCGTATCGCTCATGGTTTCCAATGCCTTTTGCAGATGGAAAACGGCGGATTTGAAATCAGACTTGTCTTTGTAATAAATCCCCAGATAGTAATGCGATAGGCCGGTTTTTCTTAATTTATAATACGTTTCTCCCAGGGCATAATACGCCTGGGTGTAATCCGGTTGATTGTCAATAAGCTGTTCGAACGTTGAAACGGCATCCGTAAGATGCCCGAGTTCCACCTGGGTCCGGCCGAGATAATAAAGGGCTTCCGGATCATTGGAAATGATGTTGGAAGCACCGTCTAAGATGCTGAAGGCCTGCTGATAGTTCCCTTCCATGAAATAGAGACGGCCGATATCTTTTAACATGTAAGGATCGAAGCCCTTTTTCGCCAATGCAACCTTAAGTTGTTCCACAGCATCTTCACGGTCGCCTTCTCTTTCCAGCACCAGGGCGTATCCGTAATGCCCCAGAGGATTATCGGGGTGTTTTTTTACCTCTGACTGAAATTTTTGCTGCGCTATGGCCTCATCCCCGTACAGCGCCACGAGCCGGGTGTTCGCTCTTTCAAATGGGTAGGAATCTCTGGGGATGATGGGTTTTTTGTGTTTTTCAAGCCAAGTATCTATATACCCCATCCGTTCCTCCGATCCCGGATGGGTGGTCAAATAAGTCGGGATTTGATTTGAGCCGAACCATTGCTTGCTTCGCATTTTTTTCAGTGACGTAACCAATCCGATGCCGTTATACCCCGCTTTCCTCAGTATGCTGAGTCCGATCTGATCGGCCTGTCGTTCGTCTTCACGGTCATAGGCCAGTGTTAACGATTGACCGGCGGCGACAGATCCGATGGTCAGTGCATTGGCAGCCGCCGTTGCGCCGCCGGTTCCAAGGAGTACGCCGGCCACGACACCGGCAAGCGTGGCGATGTTTACTTTTTTAGCCCTTTCTATTTTCTGGGAAATATGGCGGCACATGACATGTGAAATTTCATGGGCGAGAATACATGCAAGTTCTTCTTCGCTATCCAAAGCCTCCATCAATCCGCTGTAAATAAAAATATGACCGGCCGGTGTTGCAAACGCATTATAGACATCATCCTTTATGACGTAAAAATGATACGTAAAAGGCTGGGGCGGAAGGGTGGCGACAAGCCTTTGGCCGACTTTGTTGACATAATTCACGATGGCCGGGTCTTTGATAATTTCATAATGTGCCTTGATAAGTTTCATGAACTCGCGGGACAGATCTTCTTCCTGTTTCAGCGTAATCCCTGAAGCGACTTTTGGGAAAATCATGCTGCACATCAGAATGAATACCATGCATCGCAAGCTATATTTATTAACCATTTTCATTAACACCTCGACAAAAAGCGTATTGAAGAACGATCTTATCTTTCAATCGGGTAATAGTCAAATCATATCCTTATCTCCTTTTCAAACATCATGTTTTATGCTAAGTCTAAGGCCATGGCAAAAATCATTTGCATAGCCAATCAGAAGGGCGGCGTGGGGAAAACGACGACGGCGGTAAACCTCTCGGCTGCCATGGCTGTTTCGGAAAAAAAAATCCTTCTAGTGGATTGTGATCCTCAAGGCAACGCGACAACCGGTTTGGGAATTGACAAAAACGGTGTTGAAAAATCCCTGTATCACGGCATGATCGGCGACGCCCAAGCCGAAAATCTTATTTTGGACAGCGATATCGAGACCTTGAAAATTATACCTTCGCGGGTTGAGCTGATCGGTTTTGAAGTGGAAATGATGTCGGAACCCCAACGAGAAACAGTTTTGAAAACGCTTTTATCCCGGGTTAGAAATTCATTTGAATATATCATTATCGACTGCCCCCCGTCTTTGAGCCTTCTGACGGTTAATGCAATGACCGCAGCCGATTTGATACTGATTCCCCTCCAGTGTGAATTCTATGCATTGGAAGGCCTTGGCCAGCTTCTCCAGACCATGAAGCGCATCAAACATAATCTGAATCCGAAGCTTAAAATCGGCGGCATACTTTTGACCATGTTCGACAAGAGAACCAACTTGTCCCATCAGGTGGCTGAAGATGCCGAGAAATATTTCAAGCATCTGGTATATAAGACCATGATTCCGAGAAACGTCAGATTGGGTGAAGCGCCGAGCTTCGGAAAACCCATATTGCTCTATGATGCCGCTTCCATCGGTGCACAAAGCTATTTTGATCTGGCCAGAGAAATCATGAACCATAAATCATCCTGAACGGATGATTCAGTGTGCAATGAGTACCGATTCAGGTGCAAAAGGTTGAAGATTGGCACAGACCCTGAATTACCGACAAATATTTAAGAAACTGCGCCACGAATTAAAAGTGAAAAAGAAATGAAAATAAAAAATGCCGAAACCGGCCCGAAAAAGACCAAAAAATTGGCCCTGGGAAGAGGCCTTGACGCCTTGCTGCCGGACATCGAGCCCGTGGAAGATACGGCGTCAAAGGAATATTTTTCGTGTGATATCGATTTGATTCGAACCAATCGCTTTCAGCCCCGTTTGCAGTTTTCAGATGAGGAACTGGAGGATATGGCCCGTTCAATCCGTCAGCAGGGAATCATACAGCCCCTTTTGGTGAGAAAAGACGACATCGGATATGAACTCATTGCCGGCGAGCGGCGTTTGCGTGCCGCTAAAAAAGCGGGGTTGAATCAGGTGCCGGTCCTTGTCAAAGTCATCACGGATAACGATATGCTGGAAATGTCCATTGTTGAAAACGTCCAGCGGGCGGATTTGAATCCCATTGAAGAGGCAGAAGCCTATTACCGGCTCATCACGGAGTTCGGTCTTACCCAGGATCAAGCAGCGGAACGGGTCGGAAAGAGCAGATCCGCCGTAGCCAATTTTTTAAGACTTCGCCAGTTGCCCGCTCAAATAAAGACGTCCATTATGGATGGCGTCCTGAGTATGGGACATGCACGGGCACTTTTAGGCGCCGGGACCAAGGCGCAGCAAAATGCGGTATGGCGGGCGGTGGTTTCAAAAGGGCTGTCGGTGAGAGAAACCGAGCGTTTGGTAAAACGTTTGAAATCGCAAAAAGAGACGCCGAAAAAGTCATCGTTGAACTCAGACCTGTCCTATTTTACAGATATCGCCGATGATCTTTCCAGACGATTCGGAACCAAGGTACAGATTAAACGCCGCGGTCAAAAAGGCCGCGTTGAAATTGAATTTTACACCGATGACGATCTCGACCGTCTGCTGAGTCTGTTAAAGCCGACATAATGTCTATTCATATTATCATCGACGGATACAATTTGATCCGACAGTCCAATACTCTCGGTCTGATTGACAATCAGGATATTGAGCTTGGCAGAGAGGCACTCCTTGAGATGCTTATCGCATATCGGAAAATAAAGCCCCATATGATTACCGTTGTTTTTGACGGTGCCAACGCCCCCCCTTTTTCCCGACGCAAAACTCGCGTCCAAGGCATCACCATTAAATTTTCACGCAGCGGAGAGGTGGCTGATGCCGTTATTAAAAGGATGGTCACCCGGGAAAAAGAAAAAGCCCTGGTTGTCAGCTCCGATCTGGACATCACGAATTTTGCGGCTTCCCGGGGCGCCGCCACTATTGGTTCTTCCGAATTCGAGGCTAAGATTTCCCAGGCCATCTATATGAAGGAAAAAGGCGTCGAAACCAGTGAAGACAGCGGATGGGTTCCAACGACCAAAAAGAAAGGCCCCAGTAAACGACTTTCCAAAAGAAAACGTCGTAACAAGAGCAAAATAAGAAAATTATAATATAGTATTTTTTTGACCCCATCCCCGCTTTGGATGTCATTGACGTCTGTATCGTTATCTGATAAAAATAGCTTTTTAAACTGTTTATTTAAACCTGACCGGTGAACCAACCACGGGCATTCAGTTGCAAAAGTCTTCTGAAATTTTTATGGACGGTTCAGATTGTGGCACTGATTTGATAACATATGATCAATCAAGAGAAAAAATCGGGTCTAAAACGGATCTGCGTCATTGACGGTCAGGGCGGGGGTATCGGCAGTGCGATCATTAAAAAGCTGAAGGAAATTTTTGGCGAGACCATTGAAATCATAGCGCTTGGAACCAATGCGATTGCAACAGCGCAGATGTTGAAGGCCAAAGCCAACAAGGGCGCCTCCGGAGAAAACGCCATTGTAAGGACCGCTGGAACAGTGGATATCATCATCGGAGCCATTGGCATTATCATGGCACATGCGATGATGGGGGAAGTGACGCCCAAAATGGCGGAAGCCGTAGCCGGCAGCCCGGCCAAAAAGCTGCTGATACCACTGTCTCAGGAACATATTGAAATTATAGGCATACCTTCAATACCGCTCCCGCATCTCATTGAAGCGCTTATACAGGAGAATTTAAAAGATTTCAGCGATGATATCCCGTCCGGATAAGCCGCTGCCCGAAACGTATTTGTTCTTTTGGAAACTATTAAATTTATCTGATTTTACAATTTAAAGGAAGATATAATGTGTGAGGCAAACGCATACCTGATCGAAGGCAATGAAAAGACATTGATTATGGAAGCGGTGGACACCGTGGAACCTGAAGACGGCGGCATACGGCTGGTTAGTATATTTGGTGATCAAAAATTTATAGATGCCAACATTTATTCGCTGTCTCTCGTGGACCATTGTATTTATTTAAAAAAATAATAATCCCCCGATTTGACTTGCGGGAATTCGTTATGTAAAAAGGGGTTTTGAAACCGATTCGAGGTCATGTCCGAATACAAAAGCCCCATGAAGTAAATGAAGATATTAATTGCAAAGAACGCCGGATTCTGCATGGGCGTGCGAAGAGCTGTTGAAATGGTTCTGGATGCCCCCGGCAAACATAAAACTCCAATCTACACATTCGGACCTCTTATCCACAATCCACAGGTTTTAAACCTGCTGAGAGAAAAAGAAATATCCACATTGAATCATATCCCGGAATGTGGGACAGGAACGGTTCTGATTCGCGCACACGGCATACCGCCATATATCAAGCAGGATCTTAAAAAAGCAGGTTACGAAATTATTGATGCCACGTGCCCTCGGGTGATTAAAGTCCAGACCATCATTCGAAAACATGCCAAAAAAGATCATGTATCCATCATCATCGGAGACAAAAATCATCCGGAGGTCGTCGGACTGCTGGGATATTCCGAAGGCAAAGGCTTTGTCGTTGACAATATGGCGGATCTTGAATCTCTTCCTTGTTTTGACAGGGCCATCATTGTCGCCCAGACCACGCAGAACATATTTTTTTTTGAAGAAGTCAAAAAATGGGTCGGTCAAAGATTTCCCCATTATAAAATCTTCGATACCATTTGTGATTCCACCGCAAAGCGGCAGGCTGAAGTCCAAAATCTGGCGGATTCAGTGGATGCCGTCATTGTGGTCGGCGGATACAACAGTGGGAATACGAAACGGCTTGCCGAAATTTCAAAAATGACCGGGAAGCCGACCTATCACATCGAGACCGAATCGGATATCGATATAGACGCACTTGCCAAAGTCAAAAACGTCGGCATTACAGCCGGGGCTTCAACCCCGAACTGGATGATTAAAAAAATATACAGAACCCTCGAAGCGATCCCCTTTAAAAAAAAGAAAGGATGGCAAAGCATCGTTTATTCCATCCAGCGGCTGCTCCTGTTAACGAACATCTATGTGGCCGTGGGGGCCGGCAGCCTTTGCTATGCCTGTATCAAAATTCAGGGGATAGCCCAAAACCTGCCCCATGTGTTGATATCCGTGCTTTATGTTCAATCCATGCATATCCTCAATAATCTCACCGGCACAAAGGCAGACCGATACAACGATCCCGACAGATCTTCGTTTTACGATAAAAATAAGATATTGCTTGCAGTGCTGGCTTTCACTGCAGGCGGCTTTGGATTGATAATCGCCTATTCGGTTGGATTGATACCTTTTTTAATCCTTCTGGGTATGAGCATCACGGGACTTTCTTACAATTTGAGACTGATTCCCAATCGCTTTACAACCCATAAATCCATTCGGATAAGGGATATTCCGGGATCGAAAACAGCACTGATTGCCATGGCATGGGCCGTCGTAACCTCGCTTTTACCCCGGCTGTCCGTATCTGAGAATATTCATCTTAGCACGATCATCATATTTGTATGGTCACTGAGCCTGGTCTTTGTGCGAACGGCATTTTTTGATATTCTCGACATGCAGGGCGACCGCATTATCGGAAAAGAGACCATTCCCATACTTCTCGGAGAAAGACGAACGTTGCGCATGTTAAAAGCAATTTTGATTGCCAATCTGGGGATTCTAATCCTGTCAAGCGCGTTTCAACTGATTTCGGGTTTGGGATTTATTCTGGCCGTCTGTCCGGCTTTTATTCTTGTCATGCTGACAGCCCATGAACGGGGCTATATGCTTCCGGGAATCCGTCTGGAATTTCTGGTTGAGAGTAATTTTATCATGGCGGGTGTGGCGGCATTTATCTGGTCGGTGGTTTAACCACTAGAAGTCGTCTCAAAAGAAGGATTTTGGTTCAAGATCAAGGCGGGGCCGAGTTTCAAACCGCAGGCATACTCAAGTATGTCGAGGACTTGAAACGAAGCACCAAAACAGAAATTGGGTCAAAAGACTTTTTTGAGATAGCTTCTAATTATTTCCAGATGGCAGGTTCTGTTCCGGACAAAAGTCTTTTGATGTTATCCCTGTGGCGGAAACAGATAAAGATTGTAATAATAACGGCGCATCCGGTCATAATTTTCGAATGGGTCGCCTCCCAGACGGCGATCGGTAAAACCGCGGCTGCAGCCAGAGAGGCCAGTGAAACACGGTTCGTCAAGCAAACCATCATAATAAAAACCAGAATCGAAATGAGCGTCGCCACCGGTGAAATGACCATAAAGCATCCTGCCGCGGTTGCCACGCCTTTGCCACCGTTTTTAAACCTCATATAGACAGGGAAAAGGTGTCCCATGAAAGCCGCCAAAGACACAAAGGCGACGAAAAGAGCGGCCCAGGCATTATTTGAACCTGTGATCGATACAGCCCAAGCCACCGGAACGGCGCCTTTCAGGATGTCGCCGACAAGGGTGATGATGCCGAGCGTTAATCCTGTCTCCCGCGCAACATTCGTTGCGCCGATATTTCCGCTTCCCGTTCGCCTTATATCGACGGGCGTAAACAGTCGCGTCAGGATAAGTCCCCAGGGAATGGAGCCCAGCAGATAGCCGAAAACAGGTATTGCGATATATTTGATCATCTTAGCTCCATATTGCTGAAGTGGTTTCAAAACCTCCCCTCGGGCTCAATCTTCCATCTTCGCGATAGCTACGACGGGACAAGCTGTGTTGGACTGAGACGGTCAATCCTCGAAATATTCCCGATATTCCTGCGGTTGGCCGCCTCAGTCCGTCTTGACCTTAAACCCGATTGAAGGTTTTGAAACCACTTCTAAAAAGATGCCGTTGTGACAGATGATCTCAATTCAAAAGATCGTTTTTTAAAAAAGGATGACCGTAATTATGCTAACTAGTGTCCATCCATAAATGGTCTTTTTGCCCAACCTCAGCGTTATGCTCAAAAAATAATCCTCGGAATATCAATTATATGCCTGTGGTTATTTTTTTCGCATGCCTTGATCTTGAACAAAAATCCTCATTTATGGATGGACACTAACTATAACAGAGCTCACTGAAATATAAAACCTAAAATGAAACCCGTGAAATTGCCCATAGAAGATATCCTCGACCTTCACACCTTTAATCCCAAAGAAATACCGGACCTTCTATCAGACTACTTTGCCGCCTGTATCGATGCCGGAATTTATTCCGTACGGATTGTCCATGGAAAAGGACAAGGAATATTAAAGGCAAGGGTCCGAAGTGTTTTAAAAAACCACAGGCTGGTGGAATCCTTTCGCAACGCTCCTGCCGAGGCCGGCGGCTGGGGTGCCACGGTTGTGTATCTCAAACGCAACTAGAAGACATCTCAAAAAAGTCTTTTCGTCCGATATCAGCGTTGAACCTTCGTATCAAGTCCTCGACATACTATAGTATGCCTGTGGGTTGATCCTCGGCCTCGGCCTTGATCCCGACCGAAAATCCTCATTTATGGATGGACACTAATTATCGGCAAAAATACAAAATTTATCTGTCCTTTTCCTGTTACCTAAATTGCTCAGAATGTAAAAAATGTAATAATAATTGTGTCATTCATTTCATAGTTAATTTTACGATGATTCTTTTCAAACAAGCTAACTACCTGAAATAACAGAATCTAACAAAAATGAATTTTTTCCTGCATGATTTTTGCATGAAGCAGTGATTATTTTGAGCAGAACCTGTATAAGCAATCAAAATCTTATTAGAAATATTTCGAGAAAATTCCAAAATCATCTATAATGACTATGATTCAGATATTACCCGATAACGGAGGTCGGCGCTCAGGTGTGGATCGACGAGAATTTTCTTATA
Source organism: Desulfobacterales bacterium (assembly GCA_022340885.1). GTDB lineage: Bacteria > Desulfobacterota > Desulfobacteria > Desulfobacterales > UBA11574 > UBA11574. The sequence continues at coordinate 54,121 of JAJDND010000055.1, forward strand.
CTTCTCACATACCGGAACGGAGATCCGGTAAGGAAAGACGAAGTGGGAACGACAGAAGGCAAAAACCCAGGACCCGCAAAGAATAAAATCGATTTATAATTCCTTCCTCTTCTCCCCGTGCATTTTAGATGCTTAACCCTTTCTATCAATGACCGAAAGAAAAAGATTGACTACATGAAACATAAGTTTTAAATGTTCTTGTAATGAGTTTATACTCATAACTCAGCAGAGTTAATAAAAAAGTTACCGACTTTTAAGCACTGGATATAAAAATTGTTTTCATTAAATGGTTCGACAGGGGAGGTTGATATGAAAAAAATTGCAATCGTTGGTTGTGGGGCTTACATGGACAGCGGGTATGGATGTTCGGGAGAATGGCGCTGCCTCAAGGCGGCAGCACTCGGTGAGGGCAACATCGAAGAACCTTCCTCGGTTGTTGCGTTTATGAAATGTGAGTGCCCGGGGCGGTCGCTGGTCGCCAATACCGGTTTGGCCTTTAAGATGTCGGAGATCAAACCGGACAAGATTTATTTAAGCACCTGCATGGTAAATGCCAAGCCGGATTGTCCGTACGTCACGGTTGAAGAGAGGGCGGCTATGCTGGAGAACAAAACCGGGGTCAAGGTCATTATGGGCACCCACGATTATCATTGATGGTTGGAAATACCCGTCGAGATCGACCGGGGCGGCCGGCTCAAACCGGCTGGGTTTAACACTCGATACCTGTTCGCGCGACGATGCCCTGCTGATAGTAATGCTTGATTTCCTTTATCTCACTGACCACATCGGCGATTTCCACCAGCGCTTTCGGTGCGCGGCGGCCTGTCATAACGATTTCCACATGTTTCGGCCGACGGTCCAGGAGGTCAAGGACTTGACGGGTTGAAATCAAATCAAACCAGACGGCGACGTTGATTTCATCGAGAATAATGATGTCGTATTGATTGGAAAGCATTATTTCCCGCGCCCTTTTAAGGCCCTGCTGTGCTTGGTCCACATGTTTTTGCGTGATTTCCTCCCGATGAACGCATTCAACATCACCGTACTGTTCAATGGTGATACAAGGGTGGTCGCGCAGTGACGTTAATTCACCATAGTGCCGGCCCTTCATGAACTGGCCGATGTAGGTTTTCAACCCATATCCTGCGGCGCGTACGGCAAGGCCCAAGGCCGCGGTGGTTTTTCCTTTTCCGTTGCCGGTGTAAATGTGGATGTATGCTTTATTGAAGGTTTGTCTTTTCATTAGTTGCTTATTTTGCGGTCAACGCGCAAGTTTGTTTTTTCTTTATCCGATTAGAATTTTCTTTTTGCACAAACCAGATAGGACAAGCGGTTCGAAACTTACAATATATTTCGGGATCGCTGCATTGAAAACACTCCCCGCACATGTAACTCGTATATTTGGAACATACATAGCTGGTTTCTATATCCGGATGGTTTCTGCATTTTCCCATTTATCAAATTTCCTTGTAACAGTTTGCACGTATGTGTTCAGGGGATACACCCCTCTGTTTCACTCCGCCAACTCGCCTGCCATGCAAGGCACAAGCGGACAGGTATCGTTTCACAGGGGAGCGCACCCCCTGAACAGGTATGCTTGCACATTGCCTTCATTACATTTTTTTAAGGAGCTGATTGGCTGCCGTTAACGTTGGGTCCCAGGTCGGTCCAAAGGGCGGTGCATATGACAAATCGGTTTGGCAGTAGTCTTCAACGGTCATTCGATTGTGCAGCGCAACGGCCGGTGCATTAATTCTATGGGCGACACCCTCTTTTCCCACCATCTGGGCACCTAACAGACGCCCGGATGTCTTATCGCCGACCATCTGAACATGGATGAGCGACGCGCCGGGATGGGCATGGGCGCGGGAGCGTGTTTTGATCATCACTTCAGCCGGCGTAAAACCATGTGAATAAGCTTCGTCCATTGTCAATCCGGTTCGGGCCACTTCAAGATCGAACACTTTGAATACCGCTGTCCCGGCGACGCCTGCAAGCTCGACCGGCTTGCCGCAAATATTGTCGGCGGCCGCCCACCCGGCCCGGTTGGCCCTCAAAGCCAGTGGTATCCATGTCTTTTCACCCGTGACCACGTGATACGCATCCGTGCAGTCGCCGGCGGCATAGATGGATTCCTCTGAAGTTTTAAGGTTCTTATCCACGGAAATGGCATTTCCCACACCGAGTTCGAGGCCTGCACCAACGGCTATTTCGCTATTGGGTTTTATTCCGACAGCCGCCAGCACCATATCGGCTTCGAGAACAAGATCCGGACACACAACATTTAACCGTCCATTATCCGAACGGATTTTTTCAACGGTGTGTCCAGGGAACAATTTTATCTGATGGGCTTCCAGCTCCTTTCGGACCACTTCGGCCATTTCCATGTTCATCCACGGTATAAATGCCGGCCGCGGTTTAACCATATCGACATGGATGGATCGCGCTCTGAGCGCTTCGCACATTTCAAGGGCGATATATCCCATTCCGATGATAACGACTTTTTTAACCTGATTGGATTGGATATAGGCTTTCAGTTTTCGGCCGTCATCCAGACTTTTCAGCGCTTTTACCCCCGGAAGATCAAATCCTTCAAGATCCGGAATGATCGGGGAAGCGCCGGTTGCAATGACGAGTTTGTCGTAGGAAAATTCAAAGGCCTTGCCCTCATGAGATGTACCGGAAACCCGCATCCCCCCGGGATCAATGGATTCGGCACAGTGGCCCGTCAACAAGTTAATACCTTGTTTTTCTCTGAATACATGGGCTTGACGGACCACCAGGTCTTCGATCTCTCTTTCCTGATCTGCAATATTATACGGCATACCGCAGGCACTATAGGATACATCCCGGGTTTTTTCCAATACCGTCACATCAAGATCCGGAAGGTTTCTTCTGGCCCTGCTGGCGGCACTCATACCGGCAGCATCACCACCGATAATCATCAGTTTTTTCATCATGTTCTACCAGTGTGCTTCGGCATTTGCCTTGTCAGCAAACGTCAGCTTCCCTTCATTAAAAGAAGCTACGGCATCTCTGACAGTGCCCTCGACGTTGTCGGCCACATTTATTTTTGCGGCATTCAATACCTGGAAGGCTTTGGGGCCGCAGTATCCGGTCAGAAGCACCGAAGCGCCTTTATCATTGACCATGGCGGCCGCCTGAATACCGGCGCCTTTAAATGCATTGACATTTTCTTTGTTGTCCAGCACCTCGAAATCAAAGGTGTCCGTGTCGACGATGAGGATGTAAGGTGCCCGTCCGAACCGGGGGTCGACCAGCGAGTCAAGCTGAGTTCCCTGGGAGGTAACGGCGATTTTCATTGTTCCATTTTCCTATTTTTTGTTTTATAAGAATCGACGAAAATAAAATGATTGTAAACTATTAATATATATTTAGTGTTCATTTATAGATGGACACTAGTTAGTGTCCCCCGCCGCACACCTGATCGTCTGAAATTACCGGCAGCTGGCCTGCAATCAGGTCTTCCACCACCGGCCGGATGTCAGGACGTACGGCATCGTGATATACATCGATACCCACTTGTCTGAATCCCATCAGAGGCCGCATGCCGATACCGCCCACAATCAAGGCGTTGACATTGTGGTCGGACAGCAGATTGACAGGGACCATGCATCCCCCTTGAACATGACCATGGTTTTGTATGGTTGAGACCGCTTTAATTTTCCCTTCTTCGACATCCACCAAAGTGAATACATCGCAGTGACCAAAGTGTCCGGCCCTTTGGCCGTCGAGCCCGCCGTTGTCCATAGACGGAATAGCAATTCTACCATTTTTCATTTCAAAAATCCTCCTTGGCAATAAATTTTAGTTTTTTGCTTTTAAAGTGCCAATTTATTTTTCACACGCAGCCAGATCTCGCTGATAGTGTTTCGAACTTTTGAGTTGCCCGCATATTCCAAAACCGTTTGTCCTTTAACCATGGCTTCGGTAAACACCGGATCGAAAGGAATTCGTCCCACAGTCGTTATATTATTTTCTCTTGCCAGGTTTTCGATGGCATCTGTCTGATCAGGGTTCAAATCGAACTTGTTGACACAGACCATCCCCGGAACCTTAAAGTGGGCCGCCAGCTGCGCCACGCGTTCCATGTCATGTAATCCGGAAACCGTCGGCTCGGCTACAATCAGCACGGCTGCAGCTCCGCCCAACGAAGCGATCACCGGACATCCCACACCCGGTGGTCCGTCTGTAATCAGCAGGTCCGATTGGGTGTTTTCCGCCAGCTTTTTAGCCTCCTGCCGGACAAGGGTTACCAGTTTGCCGGAGTTTTCCTCGGCGATACCCAATCTGGCATGGACCATGGAACCAAAACGGGTGTTCGAGATAAACCATTCTCCACATGTTTTTACGGGGAAATCGATGGCGTCTTCCGGACAGAAATCGACGCAGACACCACAGCCCTCACATTCGATGGGATCGACTTCAAAATTTTCGCTAATGGCATCGAACCGGCATAGATCTCTGCACAAACCACACGCCGTGCATCTGTCCGGATCAATGACCGCCGTTCCCCCGCCTTGAAAATCGTGCTTTTCCATTATATCGGGGTCCATGAGTAAATGAAGATCTGCGGCATCCACATCCGCATCACACATAACTTTGTTTTCAGCCAGTGATGCAAATGCTGCCATCAAACTGGTTTTACCAGTGCCGCCTTTACCGCTGATGACCACCAATTCTTTCACAGTCGTTTTCCTCCTTCACCCGACGATTTCTTGAATTTTCAAATATAATGTCCGGAATGGTTCGTTCCACTCCGGCATTTCCTCAACAACGAGCTTCCCTTTTGAATAGGCCTCTGCAATGCCTCGGTCAAAGGGAATCTCCATCAAAACAGGCAGATTTTCCTTCTCGGCATAAGCGCGTACACCATCATCGCCGATATCCGATCGGTTAATTACCAGACCCCTTGGAATCCCGAGAAGCTTTACGGCTTCCACAGCCAGTTTGAGATCATGCAGGCCGAAAGGGGTTGGCTCGGTAACCATCAACACAAAATCGGTTCTTCTCATAGCGGCGATGACAGGACAGGACGTCCCGGGGGGCGCGTCGATGATGGCAGGTTGATCGGACCGGGTATGGGATCGAACTTCTCTTATCAACGGGGGCGACATGGCTTCGCCGACTCTTAACCGCCCGTGGACAAAACCAATATGGTTTCGACGGCCGATTTCAACCACGCCCAATTCACGACCGGTTTCGGTGATGGCTTTTTCCGGACAAATCGCCATACACCCCCCGCAACTATGGCAAAGTTCGGGAAATGTGAGAACGGTTTCCTTGATGATGGCGATGGCCTTGAAGCGACATATTTGTGCACATTTTTTACAAAAATTGCATTTTGTTTCGTCAATCTCCGGCACTGGTGCATAAACCGTTTTTTTCTGCTCCATAACCGGGTTTAGAAAAAGATGTGCATTGGGCTCTTCGACATCACAGTCCAGAAGTTGTATATCCGACTCTATGGAAACGGCGAGGTTGGTCGCCACCGTCGTTTTCCCCGTACCGCCTTTTCCGCTGGCAACGCTGATGATCATCTTAAAAATTTTCCTTTGAGTTATGAACTTATGCTCAATATATAAAACACCATGGGCCCTTGTCAAGTTCGTTTGCCGTAAAATCTTTTCCAGGGCGCGTGTTTTTTTTTCGTTTATCCCAAGTTTTTTCCACAGCAACTGCCTGGCCCTGCGCAACCGGCCTCACCGGGAGATGATCCGCAGCAGGGGGTGTCTCCCAGACCAGGCATGCTGTTTTTAAAGAGGCCAGACATGGATGAGTGGGCTGAAAGCAGTTTTTTTAGACGTTGACTTTTGCAGGAATGGCACTGTGGTGAATCATCTGATCCGACCATAAGGATTTCACTGGTTTTTCCGCAGTCCAGACAAAGATAGTCATATATCGGCATAATTGGCACCTCGCTTCAACAATGTATTTGATTGTAAAATAGTATATGTTATGAGCTTATGCTCATAACATATAGGTGGTATTTTACTTTGTCAAGATTTATTATAAAACTCATTTCAGAATATAACGTTCTGCTGCAATGAGACATCTATGCAACTCTGTCTGGACAATTTATGCTTGCAACCGGCTGAGTTGCGCGGAGAACTACTTGTTCAGTGGTGCTACCGAATGACGCTAAAGAAGATTCGATAATTTTAGTATGATGCGCTAAGACAATGAGATCACAATTCTTTTCGCGAGCGAACTTTACAATTTCAACGTACGGGATACCTTCCCAGACTTCGATTTCATAATTATCAAAACCACCCAATTGAGATATATATCTCTTTTCAATCTTTTTCCGGGCATCCTTTATCATTTTTTCAATCTCTGCCTGTTGAAGAACCTGGCCGGCTTCGCCATAATAAATATTCAAAGCATGGAAAAAATGAAGTTTGGCTCCTGCCTCTTTTGCCAATTTGCAGGTAAAGGGAAAGGCCGAATCAGATGCCTTGGAAAAATCGGTTCCAAACACAATATTTGAAAATAATTTCAACTTGATAGTGAGGGGCCTGCTTATAATAATAACCGGGCAGGGAGCGGATTTCGCAACCCTTTGCATTGTGTTTCCTACCACACTCCTGAGCCGCAAAGGGCCAACGCCTTCCTCGCGCGCGTGGGCACCCATGATAATAAGGTCGACATCTTCTTCATGGGCCATCCTTAAAATTTCCTTATCAGGCCGACCGATTTTGGCTTTAAGGACAATGCCTTGAGTATGCTTCAACTCATCAGCATAGATGCTTTTCATCTCTTCAATTACCAAGGCCGCATATTCCTCGTCCATCACTTTTTTTTTGAGGGTTTTGCTTTTCTTGCCAAAAGGAGTATAATTACTCCTATGCACGCCAAAGACGTGAAGAACTATTAATTTCGCATCCCACTTGAGCTGCATATCAAAGGCCACTTTGGCAGCATTGTCACAGTTCGGTGAAGCTGTTGTGGCAAGTAGTATTTTTTTAAACATCTGTCACCTCCTCATTTCACATTGTTCTGGGGCACCGTGAACAATATGCTTTTTATTTGGTAGCTTTCTTCATAATGTTCACTCACAGTCTCATTAGACATTTCCGAGAACCTTCTAAGGAGTTTCTCAAAGATGCACCCCATTTCACGTCTTAAAACCACACTAAGATGGAGATTAATCTTAGAACTGAATTCATCTGCTCTTTTTAAAGTTAAAGCATTTTCCATGCCACATTTTACAAAATAAAATAATAGTTAGTGTCCATCCATAAATGAGGATTTTTGTTCAAGATCAAGGCATGCGAAAAAAATAACCGCAGGCATATAGTTGATATTCCGAGGATTATTTATTGAGCATAACGCAGAGATTGGGCAAAAAGACCATTTATGGATGGACACTAGTTAGGTGCTTGAATAGAGTCTAAGGTAATATGCCTCTGAACTAACAGGATGTAATCGGAGTTTAACCTAAATTCTGGCATTAATGTTGCAATACTATCCTTTCAGAATTCTTTCAGTACCATAGAGATATAGAATACATACGAATCCAAAGAATAGAAATCCTTTTTGCTGGTATAAACAAATAGTGTCCAAAAGAAGCTGTGGAACGATAACAATCGCCAACAAGGAAAACGGGTGTCCTTTGAAACAAAAGAAGATGTATTGTTGCAAGTCCTTACACAGAAAAGACCAAAGTGTACTTACTGCGGTAAGAAAATGCGCATATGGGAGGTGCCCCAGTTCCCCTTCGAAGATGGTTTAGGGTGGGGAACGCCCTATTTGTTTGTCTGTTTCAACAATCGATGTCCCATGTATGAGCAGGGATGGGATAACATCAGACGAAATTACGGCCGACATGCTTCATACCGTTGCATATGCTACCCGGGAAGCAACACTTATGCATGTATGGCGATCTTTAGTCAAAACGGGGCCACCGGACAAATTATCGATGATGAGATTGCCACTGCTAAGTTACAGGCACTGAAAACAGCCATTGAAAGAAAAATTTCATTTCTTGAAGATTGTTTTGCAGCAAAAGATTGGCAATCGGTGTTAAAAGTGCTTTTAGATCCAATTGAGCAGGACATTATAAGAATAAAAGCCGTGGATTTGATTGGTGAAATTGGTACGACGGAAGCAATCGAACCGATAAGGAACAAAAATTTCGGCAATGGTTTTCTGTTGAAAAAAATCGAAAAATCTTTAGGAAAAATACATGAAAGATTTTCTACTCGAGAATGCCCTTTCTGTTCTGAAATAATTAGAAAAAAGGCAAAGGCTTGCAAATATTGCGGCGGAGTGTTGCCGGTATCAGAAAAAATTCCACCCAAACAGGGGATATTTGATCGTCAGAGTTGAAATAACTTTAAAGGTCCGTATGTAAAAAGGAAATTTTTTAATAATGAGTTGCCAACTTCTCAATGCTAAAACGGCCCCATTATGCCAATCAAACCAAGAATACTATAATATTATACTGGACAGCATTGAAGAGGGCGTCTTCACTGTTGATTTAAAGTGGGTTATTACGTCATTCAACAAGGCAGCAGAGAAAATTACAGGGGTATCGAAGGAAGAGGCTATCGGACGGTCATGCTCGGAAGTCTTTGGCAGCAATGTATGCAATACAACAGAATGTGCAATCCGAAAGGCCATGCATACCGACACCCCGATTATAAATATGCCGGTTTACATTCTCCGTTCCGATAAACGAATCCCCATCAGTGTCAATGCCTCGATATTAAAAGACCGAAACGGTCATGTGATCGGTGGTGTGGAAACCTTCAGGGATTTATCCTCTATCGGCCAGTTCCGAAAATCACTCCGAAAACATTACTCTTTTGAAAATATAGTGAGCAAGAGTCAAAAGATGCTGGACATCTTTTCAACCCTTCTTTTAATTGCCGACAGCGAGTGCACCGTTTTAATAGAAGGGGCCACCGGCACGGGGAAAGAACTACTTGCCAAGGCCATTCATAACAACAGCCCCCAAAAAAACGGACCTTTTGTACCGGTGAATTGCGGGGCAATCCCAGATACCCTGATTGAATCCGAGCTTTTTGGGTACAAGGCCGGCGCGTTTACCGATGCAAAAATGGACAAACCCGGGCGCTTCGAACGAGCTCAGAACGGCACCATTTTTCTGGACGAGATCGGAGATATTTCCATTGCCCTGCAGACGCGTCTTCTGCGAGTTCTCGAGGAAAAAATTTATGAACCTTTAGGCTCCATAAGACCCAAAGAAACCAATGCCAGGGTTGTGGTGGCAACCCATCAGGAACTGGATAAACTGGTAAAAGAAGAGAGATTCAGGGAGGATTTGTTTTTTCGCATTAACGTGATGAAATTGAAACTGCCGACGCTTGCGGAACGAAAAGAGGATATTCCGCTTTTGGTGAATCATTTTATCGAGCGCTTCAATCGCGGGAAAAAGAAGAAAATTCTGGGTCTTACCCAGGAGGCGATGGCAGCGGTGATGCTTTATGACTGGCCCGGCAATATCCGTGAGCTTGAAAATGCCATAGAACATGCGTTTGTCCTCTGCAAGGAAGAATTGATTCGTCTGAGATACTTGCCGGACAAACTGTTGTCGGAAATCAATGCCATTTTTGCGACCAATGGCACCACACTTAAAGATATCGAAAAGAACGCTATTTTACAGGCGCTACAAAGAAATCGTTGGAAAAAAGCCGCAACAGCCAAAGAGCTTGGAATCGATAAAAACACCCTTCGCCGGAAGATCGTACGTTACGGTATCGAGGGAAATAATAAGGGAAAAAGAAATGGTTAAAAAACGTTTGTCAAAAGAAAAACAAGGATTGACCGTACTGACACCGGAAAACGATTTTCGATTTAAATGCCGACAGGACCTTGATTGCTTTACCCGGTGTTGTCGCAACATTACCATTGTTTTGACACCCTATGATATCCTTCGTATGAAAAACGCGCTGAACATATTATCGGTGGAGTTTTTGGCAAACTACACGGTGTCAATGATCGGGGACGCAGGGCTTCCTGTGGTTCTTTTAAAAATGAATGATAATGATGAGAAAAACTGTCCCTTTGTGACAAGACAAGGATGCAGGATTTATCCGGATCGACCTTGGACCTGCCGCATATACCCGCTGCAACCGGAAAGTTCCAAAATAACCGAAAAGGCCGGAAAACAATACTATTCTGTTATGGATGTTCCCTTTTGTCTCGGCCTTGATGCGGACAAATCCTTAACTTTAGCAAAGTGGATTGAAGAACAGGGGGTTCCCGTTTATCAAAAGATGGAAGCACCGTTTAAAACAATTACCGGCAATGAATTCCTCGGCCGAAATAAGATTACGAACAGAAACATCCAGGAAATGTTTTATATGGCCTGCTATGATTTGGATCGTTTTAAACGTTTTGTATTGGAAAGCACATTTTTGGAGCGCTTTGAGGTGGAACCGGAAGTCGTGGAAAAAATAAAAGAGGATGATGTGGAACTCTATTATTTCGCCATGAGATGGCTCGAATATGGTCTGCTCGGACAGCATGTGCTGAAAGTCAAACCCGATGTTATGGGGGGCAAAAAGTAAGAGCTTGAAATACAATGATCGATCAGAAATTGATGCATCCTCTAAAGGACCGGAAATTTCGGTTTGCCTGCCATAGAGGTTTATCTTGTTTTACGGGATGTTGTGCAAATCTTAATTTGGTGCTTACGCCTTATGATGTCCTCCGCCTTAAAAACAGGCTCAAGCTTTCATCCGATGTCTTTTTAGACCGTTACGCCACCAGTTATATCGATGAAAAATATGGGGTTCCAGTGGTTAAGCTCAAGATGAACAGCGATGAAAACCGCCGGTGCCCTTTTGTGAGCCCAGAAGGATGTGTTGTTTATGAAGACCGCCCCGGCGCCTGCCGCCTCTATCCTATAGGGCGGGCCGCATCGAAGATTCATGAAGGCTTAGAGGCGGGAGAGTATTACTTCATGGTGAAAGAGTCCCACTGTCTCGGATTCAATGAAAGGCGGGAATGGACGGTTCGGGAGTGGCTCGCGGATCAGGGGCTGGATGAATACAATGCCATGAATGACCTTTTCATGGACATTGCGGCCGGCCGACAGTCAAAAACCATCAAAAGGCTCAGTGACCGCCAACTGCAGATGTATTACATGGCCGGTTACAGCATGGATGAATTCAGGCGCTTTGTGTTTGACACCTCGTTTCTGAATCGGTTTGACATACCTCAAGATGTTTTAGACCGCATCAAAACCGATGAAACCGAACTCATGGCGTTTGCCCGTCAATGGCTCAAATTCTCTCTTTTTGGAGAAAAAACTTTTCAACTAACGGAGAGGCCGGGGAGTTTTTCTAAACAACCGCTACATGGATAATTTTCTATTCAACCGCATGATCACACCAGTCGAAGATGCCGCTTGCGGTGAGTTAGACAAGACTCGAGGCAAGGGCCCGATCCGCTATTTGCAAGGATTTAGGGAAAAAACTCCCCGACCCTTCAAATATCTGTCACTCGATGATATCGTCTTTCAGAGCGTCATAGGACCATACCGGAAGGGGTAAAAATTTGCCTGTGTCAGGATCCAAGCGGCAGCGATAGGATGCATGAGTTGCCTGTTGTTCCCAAATCCGTTTCCAGCCCTCAACAAAATAGGGACATTCATCGTTAAAACAAACGTAAAAGAATTCATTGGGCCAGGTAGAGGCGATGGGAACTTTCCATTTTTTCATCTCCTGTCCGCAATGAGGACACAGTGGTGCTTTTTTGTATGTCATCTTTTTTTTGTTCCCTTTAATAAAAGCTTGCACTTATTGCCTGATGATCTTCATATAAAGAAAGCTTGAAAGAATCCACTTGAAATGATCGGGTCGCAAAGACCATATATCCATAACATTTAAAACGTATCATGGAAGAAAGGATAGATCATGGCAACGGTTATCGAAAAAGATGACGTTCCCCGCGATTACTACAAAGCAACGATGGAAAAAGGCTCCCTGGTCATGGAGCCGCGATGCGCCTGCGGTAATCCTCTTAATGATGATTATTTCTGTGACAAATGCAACAAAAAGTGTCATTGCCGTCATATCATCTGTGACAGTGAAACCACATTAGAGCTGGTCAAGAAATACATCAGAAAGTCACCCCAGTTTTCAGCATTCACGGTCAAACTTGCTGATTCTATTTGAGAAATGCCTGATTCCGGATGGGTTTATGATCCCATAAACCCAAATATTCGGGCTAAACTGGATCTTGAATATCTTTTAACCTCCAAATCGCTGCGTCGATCATTTTTTCGCCCCCGATTTTTTCACTGGCGGCGATCATTGCCGGCAGTGCATTGATATTATTAAATTTACCTAGTGCATCTCCGGCCCAATTGACGATGTGAGAAATCTTATGTTCAAGAAGGCGCAACAGCAGGTCATAGGCGGCGGGACTTCGAATATTCCCGAGCACCGATACAATACCGGTTTTGATGGGATCAAATGCTTTGTCTCTGGAAAAGGTCTCTTCAATATGAGGAATGGCCGTTTCCCCCAATTTCTCCAGATAATGCAGGCTGGCTCCGGAGGCGTAAGCAAATCCGAACATGGATATGTCAATGAGAGAGCGAACAGCCATGTCTGTTTTATAAGCAAAAAGAATTTCAGGCACAAAAAGACCTGCCCAGGAATACTTGCAGGCCAATGGCAAAAGATACGGGATGCTTTCAGGCCCTGTTGCTTCGAGTTGGTTCAGAGTGTCCTTTAATGCCGTCTTTCGCAGTTCAAAACCTTGGGAATGCTTTTCCGAAAACAGATCCGGATTATCCGCCGTTTGAAGCTTTCGTACAAGAACAGCAATTTTGGTATTTTCCTTAACAGGATACTGGGTTTCATAATCTTCAAACTTCAGGGCAATCCAGTATTTCTGCAGCCAGGTGAGGGGGGGGTAATTGTAGGACAATGCGGGCTTGTCGATTTCCGTGTCCCGATATCGCCCGTGTTCGATAAAGTAAGATTTTTCCGATTCGGCGACATTCAGCCTCTGTCTGCAAATCTCGATTGCCTTTTGACAGTCACCGGCATACAGATGACTGGTCGCTACGATATCATGAAGTCTATCCTCATTCGGGTATTGCTGGATCAATTTTGATGCGAACCGAATCGCTTCGTCATATTGCCCCGAACCCAGAAGGCCGAATGCCTTTTCAATGCGTTTGATCAGTCTTTCCTGCTCTTTTTGCGTTGCTTTGAGAGCCATGTCATTAGCATGCCCGGCTGCTTCATGCTTTTTCAAACAGCATAGCTTGTATTTTTTCCCGGAGCCGCAGGGACTGGGTTCATTTCTGCCAACTTTGCCCGGCGGTGGAGCAACCGCTTTTGCCCGTTCCCGTTCAGCTTGAGCCAGCAGGTCGTCGCGCATTTGAAACAGTTCTTTCTTGGTGATGCCGGCATGTCGGGCGATGACATCCGGATCCCCTCCCTGAAAGAGCTGCAAAAGAGGTTCAAACTCTGCTTCCGACAGGGTATTAAATTTCATGTTACTGGAATCGCGCATAAAAAGTCTATTTCAGCTGCTAGATTGTCTGGCAGCGCCTAAATTTTTTCGAAAAATTCAATGCAAGCATTTGCAAAACCGGCTGCGTAATTCTTGAAATCGAAACTTTTATCTCCAAGATGTTTGTTTAAAATTTCAGCACGAAATATATCCCAGTTGGTTGGAATTCCTCCAGCCCGATAAATAGCCGTCAGTTCATCATAATCGGCCTCGTCCATGGCGAACTCTACGCCGTTTTTATAACCCCGATCGAACCAATTCTTATGTTCTTCTTTGTCTTTCATATTCCGGATGGGCACTAGAAACTGTCTCAAAAAAGTCTTTTTGGGCTATATCGGCGTTGAGCCCTCGTCTCAAGTCCTCGACATACATGAGTATGCCTGCGGGTTGATCCTCGGCCTCGCCTTGATCTCGACAGAAAATCCTAATTTTGAGATAGCTTCTCATTAAGAAGAAGACCATAATGATTGACAGCCGCACGAATTGATCGAATTCATGCGGCTGCCGGTGGAGGATGGCTGCATGGCATTACGCAGTCATCTTTTCATGAACGGCTTCTTGTCAGCACAAGCCCCACTCCGCACTCGTGAAACGTTGCTCAAACGTCCGGAAGTCACGGGGATATCGATAGTCATCGGGGTTGAGGATATGGATGCCGTTTTTATCGAACTTTAGTAACCGATATGATTCTATATCCTCCTGTTCAGCCAAAATCTCATCACATAGCGCTACCAAATCCGGTACCGCATTCACATGCGTTTCAACCGTTGCCCGGACCTGTGACATGTTCGGCCAATCGGGATCTTTTTTTAGACCGGCTAATATGACTTCCGCCTTTTGATCGTCGTTGAACCGCACCGGAAAAACCGCAACATAAATTTCGGTCACATGCTCAATCCTGTTTTTGTCCTTGTCCGGGTGTTTCATTTTGGTTGCTCCTTTAAGTCATGAATTTACATCCCCACGACCTCTTTGATATCCACGAGATGAACGATGGGGCGCGTGGTCATTTTAAACTCATCTTTTTCGGCATCGTAAATCGAATTTACGAACACCTCCCCCCATTTGCCTTCATCCATTTTCTTGAAGTCGGACCGGTAGTAATACCCGGGCCATCGGGTTTCTTCACGGAACAATTTATGCCGGGTGTGGCTTTCGGCAATCTGAACCCGGTGAACGTTCTCCCAGCATCGCATCAGCTCATGGAGATTGCGTGCAGCGAGCTTGGAGAGATCCTCCTTAAGGAGTTTTATCAGATCCAGAGCGATATTCAGCGTGACAGCGCTGCAGGTATACATGGACCCCCAGCCACCGACATATTCGTCCATGATCTTGTTGAGACGAAATAAGGCCATTTTGGGTGTAATGTAATTCGGATTGACCTCTTCCACGGGAAGATCATACTTTTTCTTGGTCGTCCCCAGGGTGGTGAAATTTTTATGCGCTTCATAGTGCTTCAACGGACGGACAATATCTTCTTTGAGTTTCTCCACCTGTTGGGCGTCAATTCCCGGCATTTCAGGATTTTCCACGCAGAATTTCACAGCCGCTTTGGCTGCGATTCGACCCTCGGTGAACGAACCTGAAGAAAATTTGTGGCTCGATACGCCCACACCGTCGCCTGCTGCGAACAACCCTTTTACAGTGGTCATGCGGTTGTAGCCCCAGAAGTACTCGTTCTTGGACTCACCTGTCTGGATGTCTTCAGGACCGCTCACCCATGCTCCTGAAGCGCCGGAGTGAGAACCGATAAAATAAGGCTCGGACGGCATGATTTCGGAAGGTCCTTCCTCGGGGAAGACATCTTTTGCAGCCCAGAGGATCGCCTGGCTGATAGTCATGTCGAGAAAGTCTTCCCATGCCTCGGCTTCGAGTTTTTTCAGTTCCTTCTTATACGCTTTTTCATTGGGCGCCTGTTCGGCAATTTTGGCGATAGCCTTGTCCGTATGGATAAATATGGGGCCGTCGCCTTTCTGGTAGCACTCGATCATCATCAGATGATTTCTGAGGCAGGTGGGGATTGGTTTAACCTCTCCATAGGGGGGCCAGTTGTGAAGTTCGCCCCCTTCCGCCAGACCTTCGGCCATATAGTTGAAACCCGTGGCTGACGTTGCCGAAGCCTTGAACAGCAAGAACCATGCCCCGACCGGACCATAACCGTCCTTGAATCTGGCCGGAATGAAGACGACTTCCTGGGAAGTCATCTCAGCGCCGGCCGTGGTGGTCAGGTAGGAACTGGATCCGGCGTTCCATGGGGGATACCAGGCTCTGCCCAGACCTTCCCCGGTTGACCGCGGCCTGAAGACATGCACGGCACCACCGGAACTTACAAGGCAGGCCTTGAACTTAAACACATAAATTATAGGGTCTCTCACACTGAAACCGATGGCGCCCACCACTCTGTTTTTGTCATTCTTGTCGAGCAAAAGACGCAGCACAAACACGCGTTCGATAATATTGTCGATACCGACAGCGGTTTTGGCGGCCTCGGCAACGATGGCCTTGTAAGATTCGCCGTTGATCATGAGCTGCCAGCGGCCTTCATGGACATAGTTTCCGTCTGCATCTTTCCAGATGGGGAGCCCGAAACCCTCGAACATGTGAACCGATCCATTGACGTGTCTGGAGATGTCCATGACCAGATCGTCCCGGCACAATCCCATGAGGTCTTGGCGAACATAGCTAAGATAATCGACAGGGGTATTTTCCCCCTGGTATTGATTGATGGCTGAAAGGCCCATGCCGACGGCGCCGCTTCGTTCCATGGCCGCCTTGTCGACAACGGTGACTTTTATATTATTTTCTTTGGCCCAATGCGCCCCTTCTACACAGGCACCGCATCCGGCCATGCCTGCACCGATAATCAAAAGGTCGGTTTCAACTTCGACAGTTTTGAATTCTTCCATTTTTTGATCACCTCCTTTAGTCTCCGAGTGTCCAGAGTTTATCGGCTCTTAGGGACGCCGGTTCCGTAAACAGTAGCTGATCATCCAGGGTGCCCGGTCCAACACCGAAACCACCGTCTGGCGGGGCCTCCCCTTCCGGCGTTTTCCTGATGGGGAACTTGAACCGCTTGATCGTACCGCCCCTGAACTTAATGGTCCACATGATGTCTTCGGAACCCCTCATCGGCACTACACTTGCTCCCAGCGGTGTAAAGTCGGCATAACCCCGAACTTCGATGGCTTGGGTCGGGCAGATTTTCACACAATTATAACATTCCCAGCACATATCCGGTTCAGAATTATAGGCTTTCATCCGTTCCACATCCAACACCATCAGATCGTTGGGACAGATGTACATGCATGCAGTTTTGTCCCCTCCCTTGCAACCATCGCATTTTTCTTCAATGACAAAACTAGGCATTTTTCCCTCCTTGGCTTCGATTTCTTGTTCCTATGGGTTCGAATAAATATTAAGTTATGTTTGTTTTTTGCACCTCCTTTTGATAAAAAGTTGCACATGATAGAATCGAACAGATACTTGATAGTTTGTTCCAGATGAATCTTTATGTCAGCGAGCTTCTCAAATATAGGATTTCGTTGATCTGCATCATTTGATGACTGTTATGATCTCAGAGATCAAAAATCGCAAAATTTATGCCACGATTGCTCCCAGAATATAAACAAATATAACCAATTGATATAACAAATCATTTTTCAATTTTGAAAATCAATGCATGATTATGTAAGAAGCTGAAAAGCTGCAAAATGCAGAGAATGAAAAATAGAAAAGCGACAATTTGAAGCCTCAAATAAAAAGAAAGCGTTTTTTATCTCGAGACCATATTTTGCCTGACAGGTTTTAGGAATGTTATCATCAGTATTTAGGCTAAACAGACAGGTGCGGTACGTTTTCGCCACTTGTCAAGCATAGAGAGACATAACAACTTTCATCATGAAAGCATCACCTTGGATCCCACGCTGTTGAGCACAAAGCTTTCGGCAAACTCTTGTTGAAATCGCTGGGTCGCCTTCCAACCGGTGCAGTGCATGGGTATCAGCACCTCCGGATCGATTTTTTTCAACGCCTCGACGGTCGGGTCATGAACTTTCTCGAAAAACGGCCCGGACAGGTGAAATCCTCCCAGAACCCCATGGATTTTTGGCGCTGCGGTGATCTTTTGGGCGAACATCAGCGTGTTGACAATTCCGGAATGGGCGCATCCGGAAACCACCACCAGCCCTTTTCCCTTCAGCTTCATGACAATGGCCTGATCGTCGAGGATCGGATCGAAAACGAGCTCTCCGTTTTCTTCCATGAGGGCATTGGGCATGCCTTTTTCAAAG
>JAJDND010000093.1 GCA_022340885.1 Desulfobacterales bacterium
CGAGACGAATTCATGCAAATACCGTGTAAAAGCCGGTGTCCATACTGCCGACAGCCAGGCATAGTGCACTTCATTGCTTTTTAATTTGGAAGGCTTCGGGTGAATTTGTCGAATACTCCCATATCCATCGAAGTCCACCACATCCATTTTATGCGGCCGGTCTGTCGGATACAGTCCCAACACGACATCCGCTTCGGTCTTCATCTTTCTGGTAATAAGCCGCACAAAGCTGTCTTCAGGATGTAAAACAATATCCGGAAATCCCAACGCCACCAATTTATTCCGGACAAAAGGGTAAGCTTGATCCAATGTGTAAGGCACGGCAATCGGTAAATCTACGAATAAATAAGCCAATTTCATGCCGGCCATTTTCCCGCTGCCGAAATAAGCCGGAATATCCAATTTTCCCGGATGCAGCACAATAAAAGCCTTTTCTATGTTGGCCAACTTTAGCATTTCCAAAAGATAATGACTCACGACTTTCGGTCTAAACTGATATTTTTGTCCTATCCTTCCAAATCCTATTGGGATTAACTCTTTGCTGCAGGGCAGTGGTGCGAGCCGGGTTGCCATTCCCGCTGCTGGTATCACTGCAACCACTTCGGAAGAAGATATTTTGGTTTGGTTCAAGGTAGAATACTATAACCTAAGCTGAGCGTTTCAAATTTTTGAAATGGTTAATTTAACAATATTTTTAAGGTATTCTATCATTTTGAATTTCAATAATTTGAAACCCTACGGGATTTCCAATTTCACCACATCTACTGTGTCAGATGTCGTTCCGCATAGACGACTATAGCGAAACAACATCTTCCTTGTATCTGCGGCAAACTTGAAAATCGCTCAACTTAGGCTCTAGTTTCAGCATCAATCGCAATATTTTACCACTTTTTGCATTGACTTGGGAAAATTCATGTGTTAGATGCACAACGTCCTTGATCGATCTTTGTGTTTATAAGGACTTTAATGGTCCAATAAGATGAGACCTTTGAAAAGCGCCCCTTTTTGCAAAGGTCTCAAGGTGTTCTTTCCCATGAAAAGGGAAACTTTACGTGCCATAAAAGATCTGGCGTACTACAGCAGCATTGGATTATCCGTAGCGCTTTCCATTTTTATCGGCCTGGGAATCGGTGTGTACCTTGACAGAAAAATATTTAACACGACCCCGTGGCTGACATTGATTTTTTTAGGACTTGGGATCGTCGCGGGATTCAGGAACATCGGAATCGCAATAAAAAAGAGCAGAAAACTTTAACGGATATTTTTTGTGGAAATTCAAGAGCGTCTCGTTAAATTTGTCACCCGTGCCAATTGGGTCTTATTTTTTATTGCCGGTCTGACCGGACTTTTTTTTATGCCTCCTGATTTTGCCATGGGAATTATCTGTGGAGGCTTAATCGTTACGATCAATTTCCATTTGCTCTACCGGACGCTGAAAAAAGCGTTCAGGCCGCCTCATTTGGCTTCTACCCGGGTGATTTTAGGCAAATATTACATGCGTTTTATTGCCAGCGGCATCATTATTTTTATTCTTATCTCGGAACATTTTGTCAACCCATTGGGGCTTTTTATCGGACTTTCGGTGGTGGTGATGAGCATCACCATTGCCACTGTTCGTGAATTAACCAAATATATTTTCAAGGAGGCAGTGTAAGGTGGAACATCCCTATCTCTTTTTTGTAAAGCTGTTTGAACTGTTGGGTCTCGGCCATTTCGCCGAAACATATCCTCACATTATTTACTCCTGGGTGGTGATGGTTATCCTGATCGTGCTCGGAATTGTCGGTGCAAAGAGTGTAACCCTGGTTCCTTCGAAACTGCAGAATGTACTGGAGATCGTTATTTCCGGGATCGAGGAATTCACCATTGATATTACCGGGGAAGAAGGGCGCTGGCTCTTTCCACTGCTTGCAACGGTTTTTATATATATCTTCTTTTGCAACATCATGGGACTGTTGCCCGGCTTTTTTCCGCCGACCGCCAACTTGAACACCACCCTTTCATGCGCGCTCGTTGTGGTTCTGTTTACCCACGTAATCGGTATTAAATATCACGGCGCAAAATATATTAAACACTTTCTGGGACCGGTATGGTGGATGATTCCGCTTATTTTACCGATTGAAATCATCGGACATCTGGCCCGTATTTTGTCGCTCTCTTTCCGTCTTTTCGGAAACATGATGGGCCACGAACTGGTTTTGGCGATTCTTTTCATGCTGGCCGGACTCTTTTTTGCGCCGCTTCCGATTATGGTTCTCGGCATTTTTGTTGCACTGGTGCAGGCGTTTGTTTTTTATTTGCTGTCCGTCATGTACTTTACCGGCGCCATCGAACATGCACACTAACGTTATGGGTCATATGTATTTTATGGCAAAAACCAAATATCATCACGAAAACACGAAAGGACGAAAGCACGAAACAAAAAAATATTCTTTTTCGTGTTTTTAAAATTTCGTGCTTTCGTGATAAAATTTTTGCCTTGATTTCGGTATATCCTGTTCAGGTCGTTATTGGGCAGAAGTGATAAAAAGATATGTCAATAATATGCTTTTAAATTTTAATGGGAAAATGGAAGAAGCATAAAAACCTAAAGTAAAGGAGGATTAGTCGATTATGGGCGCAGAAGCATTACAATTTTTCATTGCTTGCGTAACCGCAGCCGGTTTTGGGGTCGGGATTGCAGCTTTTGGTTGTGGTATTGGACAGGGACTTGGTATAAAAGGCGCTGTTGAAGGTATTGCCAGGAACCCCGAATCATCCGGTAAGGTAACGGTTACCATGCTGATCGGTCTTGCGATGGTTGAATCACTGTGTATTTATGCACTGGTTGTTGCGCTGATTCTCATCTATGCCCATCCCCAGGCAGCGTCGATTGCCGCACTGCTTGGCGCTGGTCACTAAGAACAGACCCATCTTTTTTAAAAAACAGGGCTGTACCTCACGGGGTGCGGCCCTGTTTTTTTTTAAATTTGAATTCCCCGCTGCTTGCTGCGGGGATAGGAATTTTAGCCTTTCGCCAACTAAGCGGCATAGCCGCGTTTCATAAAATCGTTACACGATTTTATTGCCTTAAAACTTTTTTTAAAAACCTGCCGGTATAAGAACCATTCATTTTTACGATTTCTTCAGGGGTGCCGAACCCCACGACAGCCCCTCCTTCATCGCCGCCTTCAGGCCCAAGGTCAATGATGTGATCCGCGGTTTTGATAACATCCAGATTGTGTTCGATCACAATAACCGTATTCCCTTCATCCACCAGTCTGGAAAGCACACTAAGCAATTTTCGGATATCATCGGTATGAAGTCCTGTTGTCGGCTCATCAAGAATATAAACGGTTCTTCCGGTTGCTGTTTTCCCCAGCTCGCGAGACAATTTGACGCGTTGGGCTTCACCCCCGGATAGTGTTGTTGCCGGCTGACCGATATGAATATATCCCAGACCCACGTCAATCAACGTCTGCAATTTGTTTCGGATATTGTTTACCCGCTCAAAAAACGTAAATGACTGGTTTACCGTCATATCGAGAATGTTAGCAATATTTTTTCCTTTGTATTTGATTTCAAGGGTCTCACGGTTGTATCTTTTGCCGTGGCAAACATCACAGGAGACATAGACGTCCGGCAAAAAATGCATCTCTATTTTTATGATGCCGTCTCCCCGACAGGCTTCACATCTTCCCCCTTTGACGTTAAAACTGAATCTGCCGGGTTGATATCCTCGCATTCGCGCTTCGGGTGTTCTGGAAAATAGTTCTCTAATATAGGTAAAAACACCGGTGTATGTTCCGGGATTGGAACGCGGGGTTCTGCCGATGGGAGACTGATCGATATGGATGACTTTATCGATATGTCCGACACCTTGTATTTTCTGGAATAGACCCGCCCGCATCCTGGCATGGTAAAGCCGCTGGGTCAACGCACGATAAAGGGTTTCCAGAACGAGCGTCGATTTTCCGGAGCCGGATACACCGGTGACGCAGATCAGACATCCCAAGGGGAATCCCACCTGAATATTTTTAAGATTATTTTGAGACGCGCCCTTGAGAACGATTTCACGGCCGTTGCCGGATCTCCGTTTTGCGGGCACCGAAATGCATTTGCGGCCGGAAAGGTACTGTCCGGTCAATGATTTTTCCGATATCAGAAGCTGGTCCGGAGGACCTGAAAACACGACATGTCCGCCGTTAATTCCAGCCCCAGGTCCCATATCGACCACATAATCCGAGGCGCGTATGGTTTCTTCATCGTGCTCGACCACGATAACGGTGTTCCCAAAATCGCGCATCTGACGTAAGGTCTCCCGAAGCCGTTGGTTGTCTCTCTGGTGAAGACCGATGCTCGGTTCGTCAAGAACATAAAGGACGCCGGTCAGTTTTGAACCAATCTGTGTTGCAAGGCGTATTCGCTGGCTTTCTCCACCGGAAAGCGTGGATGCCGATCGATCGATGGTGAGATAGCCCAGTCCGACGTTTTCTAAAAAACCGAGCCGTTCCCTGATTTCTTTCAATATTCGTTCCGCAATAATCTTTTTCTTGCCGGTCAGTTTCAAATTGCGGAAAAAACCATTCGCGGCAGTAACTGAAAGTCGCGTGATTTCATAGATGTTGAGATCTTCCACCCGAACAGACCGGCTGGCCCGGTTCAATTTGGCGCCATGGCATTCGGAGCATGATCGAAAATTCATATATTGTTTAATTTCTTCCCTGGACTGATAGGACCCTGTTTCCAGATATCGCCTTTGAAGTTTCGGAATAATACCTTCAAAGGATTTTTTGTAAGTAAAACGGCGTCGGTTTCGTTCAAAATAGAATGTAATCTTTTCATCGCCGGAACCATACAGGACGGCTTTTTTAAATTTATCCGGAAGATCTTTATACGGCGTATAAATGTCAACGCCGTAATGTGAGGTCAGTGCATCCAGAAATTCGGTGAAATGGACGGTGTTTCTGTTGGCCCACAAAGCGACCGCGCCTTCTCTCAAGGAAAGCTCATGATTCGGAACAATCAAATTAGGATCAAATTCGGTTGTTGAACCCAAACCGTCGCATTTCGGACAGGCACCTTGGGGAGAGTTGAAAGAAAAACTGGCCGGAGAGAAGTCCGGATAACTGATGCCACAATTGATGCAGGCGGATTTTTCGCTGAAGAGAATGGTTTCCCTTTCAGGAATATCCACAGTAACAAGGCCGTTGGAGAGCGACATGGCGAGCTCTATAGAGTCCGCAAGCCTGTTGCGAATCTTTTCTTTTACAATCAAACGGTCTACGACCACATCTACAGAATGCTTTCTGTTCTTGTCCAATCCATGAACCGACTCTATTTCCAATGTTTCGCCATCGACACGGACTCTTGCGAACCCTTCCTTTTTTAGCCGTTTAAACAACCCGTCGTGCGTCCCTTTTTGATCCGATACCAGGGGCGCCAGAATGATTATCCGTGCGCCTTCGTCCAGAGACATAACTCTGTCAACAATCTGATCGAGTGTTTGAGCCGTGATCGGTTTCCCACATTGATAACAGTAGGGGGTACCGATTCTGGCAAACAAAAGACGCAGGTAATCGTAGATTTCGGTTACCGTTCCCACTGTTGATCGAGGGTTATGGCTGGCGGTTTTTTGTTCGATCGCGATGGCCGGCGACAGACCTTCGATCATGTCAACATCGGGTTTCTCCATGCGTTCGAGGAATTGGCGCGCATATGTCGACAGGGATTCAACGTACCGTCGCTGACCTTCGGCATAAAGCGTGTCAAAAGCCAAGGTCGATTTTCCTGATCCTGAAAGACCGGTCACCACGATAAGTCTGTTACGGGGTAATTCAATGTCGATGTTTTTTAGATTATGGTGTCTGGCGCCACGGATGGTGATTTTTTCGTTCTTCATTTATTCTTTCTGCTTTTCTTTTATGTAAACCGCCTGTTGTGCTGCCATGGTTATCGCCGCGATCAGGCTTCCCGGATCCGCTGTTCCGGTTCCGGCGATGTCATAAGCTGTGCCATGGTCAACAGACGTTCGGATGATCGGCAGTCCGAGGGTAACATTTACACCGTCGTTAAAATGCAGGAGTTTAAAGGGGATCAGTCCCTGGTCGTGATACATGGCCACAACGGCATCATAACTTCCGTTTGCCGCCTGATAAAATACGGTATCCGGGGGCAGGGGGCCTTTGACGACAATCCCTTCATTTATGGCATCATGGATCGCCGGCAGCAGAATATTTTTTTCCTCGCTCCCGAACATTTCGTCTTCACCTGCGTGTGGGTTGAGTCCGGCCACGGCAATTCGCGGAGAATTCAAGCCAAACCGGTCCTGCATCGCCCGCCATGTTAATTTTATGGTCTGCAATACTTTTGATGACGACAGCAATGAAGGGACCTGCTTTAAAGG
The DNA here is from genome assembly GCA_022340885.1 of Desulfobacterales bacterium. Lineage (GTDB taxonomy): Bacteria > Desulfobacterota > Desulfobacteria > Desulfobacterales > UBA11574 > UBA11574. Next base: position 6,386 of record JAJDND010000093.1, read on the forward strand.
GACATGAATCGTGACAAGGACGACACGTAGACGGTCCCCTGCCATCATCATGGAAAAATTATCGGATTTTGTCCGTTCCGCCAAAAGTTCGGTGTGGCCGTTGTAACGATACCCGGCCATTTGCATTGCCGCCTTGTTTATGGGACACGTGACCATTGCGGCGAGGCGCCCTTGAGCGGCCAAGTCGCATGTTGACTCAATATAGCGCACCATGGCCCCTCCTGTTTCAGCTGTGGGATGTCCCCACAATGCCGGGGTATGAATGATTTCGGTCAGATTAAGCACATCTACGGTGCCTAATTTATATATGCCGTCGTCAGGATCTTTCACAGGTTTAAAGTGAAGGCGGCTTCGAACACATTTTGTTGCGGCGGTCAAGACGTTTAAATCTCCAATCACAAGGGGCCTGCAAATTTTATAGACCGAAGTTTTACTGAGTGATAATAAAATTATTTCAGGACCGATCCCTGCTGGATCTCCCATGGTGATCCCAATTATCGGGCGTGATTCGGGCATCCTCTTTCTCCCCGGCTTTAGTTAAACCAAATTGTTAAAAAACTAATTATACTACAGAGAACATAAATATATTTCAAATAAATTCCCAAAAATTCTTAATCTGTGCTTTTGTCGGAGTTAATTTCGAAAAATTAGAATTATATAAAATTAATAAAAATCGGAGAAAATAATAGAAATATAAAGATTTTGCTTGTGCAAATAATTGTAGACTTTTTGTCGATAACTTTGGATCTGCTTAAAATGCTTAAAGAAAAATAGCTG
>JAJDND010000111.1 GCA_022340885.1 Desulfobacterales bacterium
GCGAACAAGAACAACCGAATGTTCCTGAAGGTTGTGACCGATTCCCGGTATATATGCGGTAACCTCAATACCCGTCGTAAGTCGAACTCTGGCGACTTTTCTCAAAGCCGAATTGGGTTTCTTCGGCGTCGATGTATAGACGCGCGTACACACGCCTCGTTTTTGGGGGCTGCCCTTAAGCGCCGGGGTATTGGTTTTCTTCTTAACTCGCTTTCTTCCTTTTCTGACAAGTTGATTAATCGTCGGCATCGTTTATTAAATCCTTTGTCGGTTTAAAGGCAAAATCCAGCCTTGGCAAAATCGTTACTATTAATCGTAAAGGCTAATTTGTCAAGCCTTTTTATCCGTTCACTTATCAATTCGCCGCAATATCCATTTCCTTATATTTAAAAAGACCGGTTCCGGCAGGCATGAGCCTCCCCATAATTACATTTTCCTTGAGTCCGGTCAGGTAATCCTCCTTTGCCGCAATGGCGGCGTCGGTAAGGACTTTTGTCGTTTCCTGGAATGAAGCGGCCGATATAAAACTCTCTGTTGAAAGCGATGCCTTGGTGATACCCAAAATAAGCGGTCCGGCAACAGCGGGTTTTTTCCCTTTTTTGACCACGGCCTGGTTCACTTCCTCAAATTGCACCCGATCCACCTGTTCTTCAAGGATAAAATCCGTATCTCCGGCATCGAGGACTTTAACGCGCCGCATCATTTGCCTTACGATAACTTCAATGTGTTTATCGTTTATTCGGACACCCTGCAAACGATACACTTCCTGGACCTCATCCACAAGATACCGGGCCAGCGCTATCTCTCCCTTGATATTCAATATGTCTTGAGGAATAGCGGAACCACTGATCAGTGCCTCACCCGCCCTGATGTAATCCCCCTCGTAAACATTGATATGTTTGCCGCGCGTGATTAAATATTCTTTCTTTTCGCCCACATCGACCGGTGAAATGGTAATCTTCTGCTTTCCTTTCTTCGTTGCCTTCGATATGGAGACATAACCGTCGATTTCGCTCAAGACAGCGGTTTCTTTTGGCTTTCGAACTTCAAAAAGCTCGGCCACTCTTGGCAGACCTCCGGTAATATCCTTCGTTTTGGTGGTAGCGCGCGGCAGTTTTGCTATAACGTCTCCGGCCTTAACATTTTCCCCTTCTTCAATCAATAAAATGGCATTTATAGGCAGCAGGTATCGAGCCGCTTGTGAAGATCCCGGCAAGATGGCGGTTTTCCCGTCTTTATCTTTAATCGATATCCTTGGACGTTCCTCACCGCTTTTGGACTCTATAATCGTTCGGCTCGATTTCCCGGTAACAGGATCGACCTTTTCCTGCATGGTTTTACCCGCCGTAATGTCACCGAATTTAACGGTACCGTCAACTTCCGTAATGATGGGTGTCGTAAAAGGGTCCCAAGTCACTAAAAGATCTCCGGCCTCGACCTTACTGCCGTCCTGGACCTCTATATGCGCACCGTAAATGACCGGAAACCGCTCCCTCTCTCGACCGGTTTCGCTGATAATGGCTATTTCCCCGCCCCTGCGGTTCATCACCACGGATCGATGCTTGTCTTTCTCGACCACATTGATATTTACAAATTTGACGGTTCCGTCAACCCTGGCCCGAATGTCGGCTTGTTCAACCCTTCTGCTTGCAGTTCCGCCGATATGGAATGTACGCATGGTCAACTGGGTACCGGGCTCACCGATCGACTGGGCGGCAAGAATGCCGACAGCCTGTCCGATTTCAACCTTCGTACCATGGGCCAGGTCCCGACCATAGCACTTGGCGCAAACACCGCTTTTACTCCGGCATGTCAATACGGATCTTATTTTCACCTTTGCAAGTCCGGCGTGCTCGATGGCCTTTACGGCATCTTCATCCAGGTCCCCACCGGCTTTAACGATCACTTCATCCGTAAACGGATCATGAATGTCCTCTATGGCAACACGCCCTAAAATCCTTTCTTCGAGACGCTGTATGACTTCCCCGCCTTCCATCAGGGATTCGACTTCCACACCGATCATCGTCCCGCAGTCTTCTTCGAGAACAATACAATCCTGGGCGACATCGGCGAGTCTTCGCGTAAGATATCCTGAATTAGCGGTTTTAAGTGCCGTATCCGCAAGACCCTTTCTTGCACCGTGGGTTGATATGAAATATTGAAGTACGGAAAGTCCTTCTCTGAAATTTGCGCTGATGGGCGTTTCAATTATCTCGCCGGAAGGTTTGGCCATCAGGCCTCTCATACCGGCAAGCTGTCGCATCTGATCCTTACTGCCCCTGGCGCCGGAATCGGCCATCATATAGATAGGATTGAAACTTTCTTCAACAACGGGCTTTCCTTCATCATCCAGAACAGGGTTGCCTTCGCTGTCGGTCACCGGGGCAATGCGCATGGCTTTCATCATTTCATCGGCAACATCATCGGTTGCCTTTGCCCATATGTCGACAACCTTGTTATATTTCTCACCCTGAGTAATAAGTCCCTCGGTATATTGCCGGCCGATTTTCTCAGCCTGTTTTTCGGCCTTGTTCAGTATATCCCACTTGGCCGCCGGGATAATCATAGCGTCAATGGAAATAGAAAGCCCTCCCTGCGTGGAATATTCATATCCGATGTTTTTTAACCGGTCAGACAGGATGACTGTGGCTTTGGGTCCCAAGTTCCGGTATGCATAATCCACAAGTTCGCTCAAGGTCCTTTTGTCCTTGACATTGTTGATCATCGCAAACGGTATTTCAGGCCGTTTGTTGACAATCTGAAAAATATGATAGGCATCATCGGCAAAGATAACCCGGCTTATTTCGTCTTTTTCAAGTGAAAAGACGCTTTCCGTGTCTTCATCCGAAACACTGAAAATCCGCTTGAATTCGTCTTTTCTGAACAAACCGATAAGGCCTTGGTTTTCCCGATCAAGTCCCTTGGAATATTGGGCCACCATTTCGACAAAATCCTCTCCGGATTTTATCTTGTCATAAACGGCTGTCGCTTCGTCTTTGTCGAAAATCTTGATATGGCGCATCGACATAATGTTATCTTTGGGTATGATTTCCCATAAAAGGATGCGCCCGACGGTGGTGTTAAACCTTTCGCCGTCTATACGGACCATGATTTTGGCATGAAGATCCACTGCCTCAGCATCGTATGCACTGCGAACCTCTTCAGGATTCGCAAAAATTTTGCCTTCGCCTTTTGATCCGGTAACGCCGCGAGTCATATAATAGATGCCAAGAACGATATCCTGACTCGGTACAATAATCGGGCTGCCGTTTGCCGGTGACAGAATATTGTTGGAAGACAACATCAATACTCTTGCCTCTATCTGAGCCTCAACGGACAGCGGTATATGAACAGCCATCTGATCGCCGTCGAAGTCTGCGTTGAATGCCGTGCAAACCAATGGATGAAGCTGAATGGCCTTTCCCTCGATGAGAATCGGTTCAAAGGCTTGAATACCCAGTCTATGAAGTGTCGGCGCCCGGTTCAAAAGAACCGGATATTCTCTAACCACTTCATCCAGCGTATCCCAAACTTCCGGCACCTCGCGCTCCACCATCTTTTTGGCGCTTTTTACCGTCGATACGAGCCCTTTTTGTTCCAGCCGATAGTAGACAAAGGGTTTGAACATTTCCAGCGCCATTTTCTTGGGAAGACCGCACTGGTGCAGTCTGAGATTCGGTCCTATGGTAATGACCGTACGACCGGAATAATCAACCCTTTTCCCCAGCAGGTTCTGTCTGAAACGCCCCTGTTTTCCCTTCAGGGTATCGCTCAACGACTTCAGCGGTCTTTTGTTCGACCCCATAATCGCTCTTCCATGCCGTCCGTTGTCAAAGAGAACATCCATCGACTCCTGAAGCATCCGTTTTTCATTTCGAACGATAATATCGGGCGCCTTCAGTTCGATGAGGCGTTTTAACCGATTGTTGCGGTTGATAACTCTCCGATAAAGATCATTGAGATCGGATGTGGCGAATCTCCCTCCCTCGAGGGGCACAAGGGGCCTTAGATCGGGCGGAAGGACGGGAATAACGTCCATAATCATCCAGGTGGGATTGACGCCCGAACGTCTGAAAGCATCGATAATCCTGAGTCGCTTGGACAACTTCTGCCGTTTTGCCACAGAGCCGGTTGAGCTAATGTCAACTCTTAACTCTTTATCTAACGCATTCAGATCGATTTTCCCCAGCAGCGTTTTGATCGCCTCTGCACCGATGCCGGCTTCAAATTGCGATCCGTAAATCTCGCGGGCTTCTCGATACTTTTCCTCCGATAAAAGTTGCTGTGGGCTCAAATCCGTATCTTTTGGGTCAATGACAATGTAACTGTCAAAGTAAATCACTTTTTCAAGATTTTTCAGCGTCATATCCAGCAAGTTTCCGATTTTGCTCGGAAGGCTTCTCAAAAACCAGATATGCGAACACGGTGTCGCCAGTTCAATGTGGGCCATCCGTTCTCTTCGAACTTTGGATTGGATGACTTCCACACCGCATTTTTCACATATGACACCCCTGTGCTTCATTCGTTTGTATTTGCCGCAGTTGCACTCGTAGTCTTTTGTGGGGCCGAAAATCTTGGCGCAAAAAAGACCATCGCGTTCAGGTTTAAAGGTTCGATAATTGATGGTCTCCGGCTTTTTGATCTCACCATGGGACCATTTTAAAATCTGCTCAGGAGATGCCAGCGCAATTTTGATTCCGGAATAAAGTTTCGGATCAGTCGGTTTGGCAAAAAAATCGTATAACGTTTCCATTTACTTTCTCCTGTATTATTCTTTTCCTTCTAAAAGGGTTATATCCAGGCCCAAACTCTTCAGTTCCTTGGTCAACACTTTAAATGACTCGGGCAGGCCCGGATCCAGCGTGTTTTGACCCTTTACGATCTTTTCATACATCCGGGTTCTTCCTGCCATATCATCCGATTTCACGGTTAGAAATTCTTGCAGTGCATGGGCCGCCCCATAGGCCTCCATCGCCCAGACTTCCATTTCGCCGAGACGCTGGCCTCCGAATTGTGCTTTCCCGCCCAGCGGTTGCTGCGTCACCAGCGAGTAAGGACCGATGGACCTGGCGTGGATCTTATCATCCACAAGATGATGGAGTTTCAATATGTACATCGTTCCGACGGTAATCTTTTCTTTGAAAGGTTCGCCGGTGCGACCGTCATAAAGCGTTGTCTGACCGCTCGGGTTCAGTCCGGCTTCTTCCAGAAGAGCCTTGATTTCCGCTTCTTTGGCGCCGTCAAAAACCGGTGTTGCCATATGGACGCCTTCTTTATAGTCCTTTACGAATTCACACACCCCCTGATCATCCAAGCTGTCGATCAGCTCATTAAACGACGGTTCTTCAAATACTTTTTTGATTTTGTCCCGAAGCGCTTTAATCTTCTGCTCTTCAAGAAGTCTGTTGAGTTGATCGCCAAGACCTTTTGAGGCCCATCCCAAATGTATTTCCAACACCTGGCCGACATTCATTCTGGAAGGTACACCCAAAGGATTCAAAATCATGTCAACCGGTGTCCCGTCTTCAAAATAGGGCAAATCTTCCTGGGGAAGAATTCTTGACACGACGCCTTTGTTACCGTGACGGCCCGCCATTTTGTCTCCTACGGACAGTTTCCGCTTCATGGCGACATAGACTTTAACCATTTTTATAACGCCCGGAGGAAGGTCGTCTCCTTTTTCATATCGGCCGGCCTGCCGCTCGAACTCGGCTCTGCAGAGGTCGCACTGCTCCCGATACCGCTCAAGGATATCGTGAGTCTTTTCGGTAATCTGGGAATCCTTTAAAACGATCCTTTCGAGTTGAGCGACGGGAACTTCCGCCAGCATATCGGCGGTTATCTTATCTCCTTTTTGAATCAGATTTTTTTTCCCTTTTTTCAAAGGTGAAAGGCTGGTCTGCCCTACCAGCAGCTGTTCAAGCTTTTCGCGAACCACTGACTCGATAACCCCAAGCTTGTCATCTCTTTCTTTTTCAAGGCCTGCGATTTCGGTATTTTCTATCCATCGGGTGCGCTCGTCTTTTTCGACGCCACGCCTTGAAAAAACCTTGGCGTCGATGACAATACCCTGGACACCGGGAGGGACCCGCAAAGAAGTATCTTTTACATCTCCGGCTTTTTCACCGAAAATAGCCCGCAAAAGCTTCTCTTCGGGTGAAAGTTGTGTTTCACCTTTGGGCGTAATTTTTCCTACCAGAATATCCCCCGGGTTTACCTCGGCGCCGAGCCGGATAATGCCGCTGTCATCCAGTTCCTTTAAAGCCTCTTCCCCCACATTGGGTATATCCCGGGTTATATCTTCCTTGCCAAGCTTTGTATCCCGGGCGACGACTTCAAATTCTTCAATATGAACGGAGGTATATACGCCGTCCCTATGAAGCCTTTCACCCATGAGAATCGAATCTTCAAAATTATATCCGCCCCACGGCATGAACGCCACGGTAATGTTTTTCCCCAGGGCAAGTTCGCCGTAATCTGTCGCCGGACCGTCTGCGATGATTTGTCCGGCTTTTACTTTTTGTCCCATTCTGACGATAGGACGTTGATTGAAGCACGTATTCTGATTGGAACGAATAAATTTTGAAAGATTGTGAACCGTAACCGGCATCTCGTCGGAGTCGTCGCCGTCTCTGGCATCATGTCTTAAAACGATCCGGGATGCATCCACATCCACTACGGTGCCGTCATGCCGTGCAACCACGGTAACACCTGAATCTTTGGCCACCACTCCTTCGATCCCGGTACCCACCAGCGGCGCCTTGCTCACCATCAGAGGAACGGCTTGACGCTGCATGTTCGATCCCATCAACGCCCTGTTGGCGTCATCATTTTCAAGAAAAGGAATAAGGGATGCCGAAACACTGACCAGTTGGTTGGGAGAAATATCCATCAGCTCGATATCATCCGCTTTCACCATCATGAACTCACCACCTACACGCGATGTCACCAACGGGTTGATATACTTCTTCTTTTCGTCGAGCACCGCATTCGCCTGTGCAATGGGATGTTCTTTTTCTTCAAAGGCAGTGAGGAACTTTACATCTTCGAGCACGGTACCGTCTTTAACAACGCTGTAGGGCGTCTCGATAAAACCGTACTCATTCACCCGTGCATACGTACTCAGCGATACAATGAGGCCGATATTGGGTCCTTCAGGTGTTTCTATGGGACAGATTCGTCCGTAATGCGACGGATGAACATCCCTGACTTCAAAGCCGGCCCTTTCACGCGTCAATCCGCCGGGGCCCAGGGCACTCAAACGTCTTTTGTGGGTTGTTTCCGACAGCGGATTCGTCTGATCCATGAATTGGCTGAGCTGGCTGGTCCCGAAAAACTCTTTAACAACCGCGGAAACCGGCTTGGGATTGGCAAGATCGTGGGGCATCAGGGCATCGACTTCCTGCAAGCTCATCCTCTCCTTGATGGCGCGTTCCATTCTGACCAGTCCGATACGGTATTGATTTTCCAGAAGTTCTCCAACGGCACGAACCCTTCGATTCCCCAAATGATCGATGTCATCGACCGCTCCCTGGGTATCTTTGAGCTCCAACAACGTTTTCGTCGTTAGGAGAATATCTTCTTTTCGGAGTGTCCTTAAATGAATGGATGAGCTAATTCCCAAACGGATGTTGATCTTCATTCGTCCGACACCGGAAAGATCATAATAAGCGGACTTGAAAAACATGTGATCAACAAAATCCTGGGCCACTTCGGGGGTCGCGGGATTTCCGGGTCGGAGTCTGCGATATATCTCAATGAGCGCACCCTCTTTTGTGTCGACTTTGTCCAAAAGCAATGTCTTGTGGATAGAATCGCTGGTGGTTACACCGTCAATATAAAGCAGGTCGAATTCGTTGATGCCGGCATCCTGCAAAGTCCGATATGTTTCTTCGTCAAATTTCTGGTTGCATTTTACAATCGGTTCTCCATTTTCGGGGTCAACGATCGTTTTGAAAAAAACACCGTTCGTAATCTCTTCGACACTTATAGGAATCGTTTCGACACCGGCGGATTTGATACGTTTAAGAGCAGCCTTTGTAAATGCCCGTCCTTTGGAAACAATGGTTTCACCGGTCTCTGGATCTTTAACATCCCGGCTGGCACGTCGACCTTTTAAAAGGTCCTCATCAAATATTTTAAAAAGCCGTTTGCCTTGAACAACAAATTTTTCCGTTTTATAAAAATAGGCCAGAATGTCTTCCGAAGTATACCCAAAAGCTTTAAAAAGTATTGTAATCGGGAGCTTGCGTCGCCTGTCAATTCGAATATAAACGATATCTTTATGATCGATTTCCATATCGATCCAAGATCCGCGTACAGGAATGATCCGGGAAGTATATATTACCTTTCCGCTGGAATGCGTCTTGCCTTTGTCATGATCGAAAAACACGCCGGAAGATCTGTGAAGCTGGCTGACCACGACACGTTCAGTGCCGTTAATGATAAATGTGCCGTTATCGGTCATCAAAGGAATCGTACCGAAGTATATCTCCTGCTCTTTAATGTCTCGGATATTTGTTACTCCGGATTCTTTGTCGATATCATATACAACCAGCCTTACGGTAATTCGCAGAGGAATCTCGTAAGTCATTCCCCGATGCATACATTCCTGAACGCTGTGCTTGACTTCTCCAAACCGGTAAGCCACGAATTCAAGAGAGGCGGTCCCTGTGAAATCTTTAATGGGAAACACCGATTTGAACACCGCTTGCAACCCGATCTCTCTCCTTTTTTCCGGAGGTACATCTTTTTGCAAAAATCGATTGTAGGATTCCTGCTGCACCGCAATAAGATTAGGAATATCAATAATTTTTGATATTTTTCCAAAATTTTTTCTTATGCGCCTGTTTGCCAAAAGCCTTTCCGACATTGCATCTCCAATATGTTGATTGGGTTATAGGATATAGGCTATGGGGAATAGGCTTTCTCACCGGAGGCATTATGCGATATGCCTTTACCGTTCACCTATGCCCCGTATATTCCGGCTTCGCCGTTCCGCGTTCAAGGTTGTCGATGTATACGCCATGTTGACAAACCGAACCGTGAACCTTGAACGCTGAACCGCTGAACCGGGGTACTACTTTATCTCAACCTGGGCGCCGGCTTCCTCAAGCTGGCTTTTGATTTTTTCAGCATCTTCCTTTGTAACGCCCTCTTTGATAGGTTTGGGAACTTCATCGACCAAAGTTTTTGCTTCTTTCAATCCCAGACCGGTTATCGCCCTGACTTCCTTAATGACCTGAATCTTCTTGTCGCCAAAAGTCGTCAGAATAACATCAAATTCGGTTTTTTCTTCTTCTGCGGCGCCGCCGCCTTCAGCAGGACCGCCTACGGCAACAGCCACAGGCGCGGCTGCAGAGACCCCGAATTTTTCTTCCATTTCTTTAACGAGCTCGGACAATTCGAGCACCGACATATTTGCTATAAATTCAATAACATCTTCTTTAGTAATATCTGCCATTTGATTTTTCCTCCAGTCTGCTTTTAACGTTGGGGCTTTTCGAACCCGTTCTCATCAAGCGGCTTCTTTTTGTTCCTTTATTGCCAGAAGCACATTGAGCAATTGTACCGGCATGGCGTTCAAAACCCTGACGAAACTCGTAGCGACACCATTGGCCGCCGAGAGGAATTGACCCAGAAGCTCTTCTCGAGAAGGAAGGGTCGATATCTTCTTGATGGCGGCTAAATCGAGAACTTTTCCGTCCATCACACCGCTTTTTATCTCGAGTTGACTGTATTCGTCCAAAAATTTTGTCAACACCTTTGCCGGCGCAATCGGATCATCATAGCTTAAAGCCACTGCGCTCGGACCTTTGAACCGATCTTTAATCAACGCAACATCGGTCTCTTCGGCCGCCCGGACAAGCAACGAATTTTTTACAACTTTATACTCAATTTCGTGCGCCCTTAGTCGCCTTCGCAAGTCGTTTATCGTTGACACATCAAGGCCTTTATAATCGGTGATGATGACGACTTTCGATCTTGCAAACTTTTCATGCAGGTCTTTTACGATTTCTTTCTTTTCATCTATCCGCAAAAGTTAAACACCTCCTTCCCTGATCTGTAAAAGCCGGAGGAACAACTTATTATCATACGATGTCTCGGTAGGCCGGCATTGCCGATTAAACACAAACAAGTGAACCTACGGTCTTTGACAGAAATATTGAATTATTTTAGGGATGGCAGCGGCAAAATTACCGGATCCATTGCCAGGAAATCTATTTGATCAAATCCTTGACACTGGTCGCATCAATCTTGACGCCGGGTCCCATGGTCGTTGAGATGGCGATACCTTTCAGGTAGGTTCCCTTACTGGAAGCCGGTTTGAGTCGAAGGATCGTTTCTAAAAAGACAGATGCATTCTGAACAATCTTTTCTACCCCGAAAGAGACTTTGCCCATTGGAACGTGCACGATTCCCGCTTTTTCAACCTTAAAATCAATTTTACCGGCTTTGATCTCTTTGACCACCCTGGCCAAATCAAATGTCACCGTTCCGACTTTTGCATTGGGCATGAGCCCTCTGGGACCGAGAAGCTTTCCTATTTTCCCCACAGCCCCCATCATGTCAGGTGTCGCGACAGCTTTGTCAAAGCCGAACCATCCTTCTTTTATTTTTTCTATTAAATCATCGTTCCCGACAAAGTCCGCCCCCGCATCTATCGCTTCTTGTTCTTTTTCTCCTTTAGCAAATACGAGAACTTTGACCTCTTTACCTAAACCATTGGGCAAAACAACCGTGCCGCGAACCATCTGATCGGCGTGCCTGGGATCAACACCCAGCCGAACCGCCACATCGACGGTTTCATCAAATTTTGCATACGATGAATTGATGGCTATTTTTACGGCTTCGCTGAAACTGAGTTTTGCCGTTGCATCAACCTTTTTACGTGATTCTAAGTATTTTTTACCCCGCTTCGGCATGATCTTATGTCCACTCCTTTTTAAACGACTTCTATCCCCATGCTTTTGGCTGTCCCGGCAATAATGCTGCATGCCGCATCCAAATCATTTGCGTTCAAGTCAACCATTTTCTGTTTGGCAATTTCTTCGAGTTGCTGCCGTGTAACCTTGCCGATTCTTTCACGTTTTGGATCACCGGCACCTTTCGCAATTTTTGCTGCTTTTTTTAAAAGCACAGATGCGGGCGGTGTCTTGGTGATAAAGGAAAATGATCTGTCCTGATAGACCGTAATCACGACAGGTGTAATGATACCTTCATCATTGGCAGTCCTGGCGTTAAACGCCTTACAAAAATCCATGATATTTACACCGTGCTGCCCCAGCGCAGGGCCGATCGGCGGTGACGGATTCGCCTGTCCGGCTGCCACTTGCAGCTTTATCTGTGCCATAACTTTTTTCGCCATTTTTTTTGTTACTCCAGTCTATTTCTCGAAGGCATCTCAGAATTAGGATTTTTGTTCGAGATCAAGGCGAGCCCGAGGAACAACCCGCAGGCATACTCAAGTATGTCGAGGACTTGATACGAGGGCTCAACGCAGATATCGGACAAAAAGACTTTATTGAGAGGCCTTCTGATTAGAGTCATAACTTAGTCACCTGAACGAATTCCAATTCCACCGGTGTTGAACGGCCGAAAATACTGACCAGAACTCGTATTTTCCCCTTGTCGGGGTTTACTTCGTCCACAACACCGTTAAAGTTTTTAAACGGGCCGTCTATTACGCGGATTTCGTCCCCGGTCTCAAAGAAATATTTCGGTTGCGGTTTAAGTTTCCCCGCTTCCATTCGATTTAGAATTTTCTGCGCTTCTTCATCGGTTATAGGGGTCGGCTTTTCTCGGCCGCCGAGGAACCCGGTCACTTTGGCGGTATTCGTTACGATGTGCCACGTTTCGTCATCGAGTTTCATCCTGACCAGTATGTACCCCGGGTAAAATTTGCGAGAGGACGTTTTTCGCTTACCTTTCACAAGTTCAACGATTTCTTCTGTGGGAACGACCACTTCACCAAATTTTTCGGAATGAGGAGAAGACGCTATTCGCTCTTCCAAGGCTGTCTTGACTTTGCTTTCGAACCCGGAATAAACATGAACGATATACCATTTAAGCGACACTTTCTCCTTCTCCTTACTTTATTTAAGAACCATTCGTATGATGCCTGACAGCCCCATATCGATCAACCCAAGAAAAAGAGCTACGATTATCGTCAGAATCAACACGACAACCGTGGAGCCGATCGTCTGCTTTCGCGTCGGCCACACCACTTTTTTGAGTTCTATTTTGACTTCTCTAAGAAACTGAAGTCCCTTATCGATGTATCCCTTAATCTTTCCGGGCTCTGCTTTGGTTCTCGTCAGAGATGACTGCCTGGATGGGTACGGTTTTATTTTAGTTGTTTTGACGGAATTCGCCGACAATTCTGTCTTTGTTTCAGCAGAAACATTTGTCGACAGGCCCGATGAATTCTCCTGGGCATTTTGTTTTTTCTTTTTCTTTACGCTTGGTTTCTTTTTTCTCTGTAAACGAGCCATAAAATTTTCAACTATATTTTTTGGCAGGCCAGGAGGGATTCGAACCCCCAACACCCGGATTTGGAGTCCGATGCTCTACCGTTAGAGCTACTGGCCTGCACAATTCAACTTTTCAGACATCCGATCATGTCAGCGTCAAAAGAACCATATCTTTTGGAATTCAGGTTATACACAGATTCGCTCATTTGGTTTCTTTATGCATCGTATGTTTTCTACAGAACCTGCAATACTTGCTGAACTCCAACTTGTCCGGTGTTGTCCGTTTATTTTTCGTCGTCGTATAGTTTCTTCTTTTGCATTCATTACATGCAAGGGTTATAATTATTCTCACCGGCCAACTCCTTGAGACCTTTGAAAAATGTTCATTCTTAGATGTTACGCCATGATCTCGCTCACCACGCCGGCGCCCACCGTCCGGCCGCCTTCCCGGATGGCAAACCTCAACTCCTTCTCCATCGCGATCGGCGTTATCAGCTCCGCTGTAATCGTTATATTGTCCCCGGGCATCACCATCTCCACCCCT
>JAJDND010000121.1 GCA_022340885.1 Desulfobacterales bacterium
CGCATCGAGGCCCATGGGAATCCTGTGGGCGGCCAGTGTTCCCAGGCATTTAAGGATCGTCAATAGATCGTCTTCGCCCCGGCAGCATGCTGAAAACGCCAGGTGGGGTTTTGCGCCAAGGATCGATTTGATCATTCCCGTACAGGAGGCATGGGGCCCCATCTCAAGAAATATACGGACACCGTCCGAATAGGCCTGCTCGATCAGGGTGGTAAAATCAAACCCTGAAAGGGCCTGGTTTAAAATGGAATCCGCGGCGCTCTCCCGGGTCGGGGTGTAGGCCCGGCCCAAGGCACAACTGTAGAACCGGATATCTTTCGGCGATGTCGCCGGGAACAGGTGAAGCTGCTTATATTCCCGGGCCACCGGCGCTGCCGCGTCGCAATGGACCGTGACCACGCCGTCGAGAAAAACCGCTTCACATCCCAGTTTGTCGATGACCGCTGTGACGTCGGGTTTTCTGCCGCCGATGACACACTGATTAGGGGTGTTGATGATAAGAAGTTTCACAAAGGGCCGGCTGTTGATGATCTTCCGCACCCTTTCCGCCGGCCGGTTCACAGCGGCAGCGCACCAGTTCACATCTTCGCTTTCGGGAATGTTCCATGCGGTTCGGGCGGCACGGCAGGGGCCGGCAAGCTCGGTGGCAAACAGGTTTGTGCCGAGCATGCGCTTTAGCATTTGGCCGCGGTCCGGCCATACGCCCAGGGCAAAAAGTCCCGCGGATTCTCCCAGGCTGTACCCGATCATGGCCTGGGGCCGGATTCCGAAATGGTTGACCAGACCGGTCATCATTGCGCCGTGGACCACCTGGCCGAAGATCATATTCAAGGGATCTGAAACGATTTTTGCCAGGGCATGTTTTTCCCATCCCGGCGCCCATGAGGTTCTCCAAGGCACATAACAGTCGGGTATCAACTGTGTTTTTAACCGGGTGGTTTCGGCATCCATTTTGCGGAGAATTTCCGGCCACACCACGCCGATCCCCCTTCCCATGCCCACATAGTGATTTCCGGAGCCCGGAAATACAAAGGCTGTTTCAGCATCCGGCCCCAGGGGAGACGGCGCATAGCTGATACCGCCCGAACCGTTCATATGTCTCGGGGTTTGGGAGGAGACGGCCGTCTTTGCGTCATCGATGAAGGCTTCGAGCTGTGCGAGGTTACCGGCAACAAGGGATACGGCATATTTCTTGGCCGGATCCGATCTTTTTTCCAGGCGCCTTTCCCGGTGCCAGGATACCGCCAATTTTTCCACCTGAGCAGATGGTCCGTTTCGGTCCGATGAGGTTTGAATATGACGAGAGAGTGAAGAAAGACCCTCGAGGAGTTCATTTTGAGTGCCCCCCTTCACCACAAAAAGCCCTGGTGCGGAAAATCCCAGCGGGCGCTTTCTTTCCAAAACCGCCTTTTCGACAATCCGGGCGGCATTTCGGTCCAATCCACTGTGTTCAAAGCCTTCCAGGATGGCGTGCATGCAGTTGCCATCCAGAGTCATGGCCCCCACACATGCCCTGCGGGGACCGTCGGCCCGGTCCCTTGCCCAGTAGTGAGAAAACGCCGGCAGATAAAAAGAACTGCCCTCCCATAAGGCAGACGCCGGCGTTGAAAAGTTTGTCAGCGGCGGTATAATTTCCTGAAACAAACAGAGCCCGGCTTTGACCAGAGACGCCATACCGGCGGCAGCGCCGGTATGGCCGATGGTCGGTTTTACGGAACCTATGGCGCAGGCAGGTTTCTGACCGTCAAACACCTGTGCCAGTGCTTCAGATTCTATCCGGTCTTCATTGGGGTCGCCGCTGCCGTGGGTTTCGATAAAGCTCACCGCAGACGAGGAGATTCCGGCATCCTCAAAGGCCCGTTTTAAGGACAAAACCATGGCGCCTTTTGCCGGCGCGTGATCTGTGCCGCCGCCGGCCTTGCCCAGTCCTTTGATCACGGCATAAATCCTGTCGTTGTCTGCAACGGCCCCCTCGAGTCTTTTGAGCACCACGGCTGCGGCGCCCTCGCCGGGCAGGGTGCCGTCGGCCGATGCGTCAAAGGGACGAATGTCAGAATTTTTGGTGAACGGCCGAATCTGATTGGATATCAGTACGCTGCGGACATCCCCGCAAAGATCCACGGCGCCGGCGAGAACCATGTCGGTTTCATGCTGCTGCAACGACCGGACGCCGATTTCGAGGGCTTTCAGACCCGAGGCTGCTTCGCCGGACACGACAAAACTCGGGCCTCCCAAACGAAATTCCCTGGCGATCCTGCTGGCAATGATGCCGCCCAGGGCGCCCAGGGTTCGCGTATTGGTCAGCGGCGGACCCAAGGCATCCTGAAGCGACGCTTGCCATGAACCTGTTTCTTCCCTGTCAAAGAGATCTGGATTGAGGCGCCCTTGTTTTTTCCATTTGCGCACCTGGTTGAAAAGGTTCCACCGGAGGTGAAAATCGGTGGCTTCAAAGTCGAATTCAATGCCGATGACAGCGCCCATGCGGGGCCGCTCTTGTCTTAAAGGAAGCCCGGCGTCTTTCATGGCATCCATGGAAACTTTAAGCATCAACATATGCTGTATGAGAATATCCGGAATTTCATTGGGCGGTATGCGGAATTCTTCGAGATCGATGGCGAGGTTTTCCATGAATCCGCCCCAGGACGCGGCGCCACCCAAATAGCGATGGGCAAGGGCATCGCATCCGTTCCAGCGGCCTTGGGGTCTTTTGGAAAGGATGGTTTTTCCATTCAGGATGGCCTCCTGGAAATCCTTCAGCGACGTCAGGGGGCCGAAGGCGGCGGACATGCCGACGATGGCGATAGGGACTTGGATTGATGATTGATGGAGGGGGATTGTTGACCATTGGTTGATGGTTGCTGATCGGGAATCTGGGATTTCAATTCTATATTCTTCAAAAAGCAGGTGGCTGTTGATGCCGCCGAAGCCGAATGCGCTGACTGCTGCGCGGCGGGGGGTGTTTTCGTCTCTTTTTTTCCAGGGTTCGGGTTCGGTCTGCACCCGAAAGGGGCTGTCGTGTATGGGGCTTTTGGCCGGCGCGCGGCTGAAATTGAGGGAAGGGGGCAGGGTTTGATGTTTCAGGGCTAAAAGGGTCTTGATCATGCCGGCGGCGCCTGCACCGGTGAGCAGGTGGCCGATCATGGATTTTATGGACCCGATGGGGCATTGGCCCATTGCCCATCCGGTTTCGCCCCAAAGGTGTCTTAAACTCTGAAGCTCCACCGCATCGCCCACGGGTGTTCCTGCGCCGTGGCATTCGATGAGGTCCACATCCTTCGGAGACCATCCTGCGGATTCGTACGCCTGGCGCATGGCCCGCACCTGGCCTTCGCTGTCCGGCGCCAGAAGGTTGCCCCGCATGTCGTTTGACAGGCCGATGCCTTTGATGACGGCAAAAATCGTATCCTGATCCCGCAGGGCATCGTCCAGGCGTTTCAATACCAAAATGCCGGCGCCTTCTCCCACTACCAGGCCGTCCGCGGTTTGGTCAAAGGGGGCGCAGCGGCCGGACGTGGACAGTGCGCGGAGCTGGCTGAACCCCACCTGGGTGTATAGGCACTCGGGCCGTGAAATGCCCCCGGCCAGCATGGCATCGGCCCTGAAAGACGACAGTTCGTCACAGGCCAGTTTCACGGCGTACAAAGAGGATGCGCAGGCTGCATCCAGGGTCATGGTTCCGCCGCCAAGGCCCAAAGCTCGGGCCAGCAGGGCCGCCGGAAGGCTGGTCACCCCGGCGGCCAGGCATTCTGCTGTGGAAAGCGGCGGATGTTTATCGCGCAATGGTTCAGTAAACAGCTTTTCTTCAAAAGACGTCCCGAAAATCTTTCGGGTGATGGATGACGACGCATCCGTGGGAAGCGCTATGGCGGCCAGAACGATGCCGATGTTTTTTTTGTCGATGGATGAGATGTTGCAGCTCGACAGGGCCTCCCGGCCGGTGTGAAGGGCCATCTGATGCAAAGGATCCAACGCGTTTAAAAGATCTTCATCAAGATCGAGACCCTGCGCGTCGAATACAAAATTCTGAATGAGGCAGGCCCGTTTTGAAAAGGCTTTGTCCGGCATGGGGTCCGGGTGAACCATATCCTCGGTTGGGGCGATCCATCGCCCGGGAGGCACTTCGATGACGGCGTCTTTCTTGTTGACGATGTTTCGCCAAAAGGCATCGAGGTTCAAGGCGCCGGGAAAGAGTCCGGCCATCCCGACCACGGCAATGGGTATTTTTTTCTCGTCGGACATTAACGTTAGCTCACCACACATTTCAGGCACTTCTATGATTTATGGTTTTGTCAAATGCGGCGCTCACATAAAAGCCGTCACCGTATTTGCGAGTCAGCGAATTAAACCATTATCTCTAACATTTCAAGACCGTCTGTGCAAGATTTGCAATTTTTTTTAATGGACGTCTTAACTTCCTGCTGATATTCTTTTTGCATGAGAAATGTTGAGAATCTTTAAGATACGCCATTAAATGCCATGACACCGAACATCATCGATCTGCCTGAACTGCGGGATAAAACACGTGTTTTTCAGGACCGGACCCATGCCGGCCGGGTTTTGACCCGGATGCTTGCTGCAAAAGATCAACAGGCCGGGATCATTATGGCCATACCTGCCGGCGGCGTGCCGGTGGGCGTAGTGATGGCTGAAAAGCTGAGGCTTGATTTTGACATGGCCGTTGTCAGCAAGATCACGCTACCCTGGAATACCGAAGCCGGCTACGGGGCCGTGGCGTTCGACGGCACGGTTCGGTTGAATACGGATCTGATAAGACAAATAAATTTGACGGCTGAAGATGTCGAAAAAGGCATCGGAAAAACCAAAAACAAGGTTGAGGGCCGGGTGATAAAATTGCGGGGCAAAAAGCCTTTCCCGGACCTGAAGAATCGATCCGCGATTCTGGTGGATGACGGACTGGCTTCGGGATTTACCATGCAGACGGCGGTGGCGGCATTGAGAAATGCCGGGGCCGGCCGGATCGTTGTCGCCGTACCCACCGGTCATCTCCGGTCTGTGGAAATTATCGCCCGGAAAGTCGAGGTTCTGTATTGTGCCAATATCCGCGGCGGTTACAGCTATGCCGTGGCCGGCGCCTACGGCATTTGGTCAGACGTCGAAGAGGAAGAGGTGATAAAAATGGTCGAAAAGTGAACGCTTTTATATCCTTCATAGAGCGAGCGTTTCAAATTATTGAAATTCAAATTTTGATGAATTCCTAAACAGTAATGATCACGTCACTCCCGTCTCGCATCAAGTGCGGGATAAACTGCAGCGGGATTCCAGAACAAGCCGAAATAACTGGATTTCCGCTTTCGCGGGAATGACAAAAACAGACCGTTTAGACTATTTACGAAACCAACCCCCATATCCGAAGAATTATGAATAATGTTAAAATCTTGGATGCCCTCTCTATTTTGTTTGCCTTCGATCGAGGCTACATATAATGCGAGACAGCGTTTAAATGCTTTTGGGCAAAATCGGAAACATACCCATCCAGTTCATATAGGTATTTTTGCTTTTCTGCACGCGTAAGAAAGGATGCCTTGAAGGCATTGCTGGCGATTTTATAAATATCTTTAAAGCTGAGCTGGTGCGCTGCCTGAAGGGCTCGAAAATTGTCTTCGATATAGCCGCCGAAATAAGCCGGATCATCTGAGTTCACGGTGACGCACAGGCCCAAATTCAGCAATTTCTTGAAATTATGCCGGCGCATGTTGTTAAATACGCGCAGTTTGATGTTGGACAACGGGCAGACGGTCAGCGGGACTTGTTTTTTTACCAAATATTCCACCAGGCCGGGGTCTTCCATACACCGAACCCCGTGGTCGATGCGCTTCACCTTTAACAGGTTCAAGGCCTGCCAAATGTACGCCGCAGGGCCTTCCTCGCCGGCATGGGCCACGGGTTTAAAACCATTTCGGCGCGCCAGATCAAATACATCTTTAAATTTTTCCGGGGGATGGCCTATTTCAGAGGAATCCAGACCCACCCCCGCAATGCGGTCTTTAAAGGGCAGTGCCTGCTCAAGGGTTTCCATGGCTTCCGCCGCACTCAGATCCCGCAAAAAACACATGATCAATTTGGATGACAGACCCAGCTCCCGACCGGCATCGGACAATGCCCTGTGAATTCCCTGCACCACTGTTTCGAAGTCAACTCCCCGTGCAGTGTGCGTCTGAGGATCAAAAAATATTTCCGCATGGCGGACATTCTGTTCGAAAGCTTTTTGAAGGTAGGCCCGGGTCATCTGGTAAAAATCATCCTCGGTGAGCAGTACCTGCGTCCCTTGATAATAGATATCCAAAAAGGATTGAAGGTTGGTAAAATCATACGCCCGTCGGATATCGGCGATGGATTGGTAGGGAAGATCGATCTTGTTTTTGGCCGCCAACTCAAACATGAGTTCGGGTTCGAGGGACCCTTCGATGTGAATGTGTAATTCCGC
>JAJDND010000123.1 GCA_022340885.1 Desulfobacterales bacterium
ATCATTTCTTCATCGTCCACAATTAAGATGTTTTCGGTCCATACAGTTGGTACTTCCCTTAATTTCTTTAGTAAGCTTGAGTGATTACCTGATTTTTCAAAAAATCGAATAATTTTTTTTATGTGCGCCTGAATTCCGGAAACAGGGTAAATGAATTCACGATTTTTCGCTTTTAGGTAATTTACTACATAGAGGAAGATGTGGTTCCATTCTGAAAGTTCAGCTTTGATGACTTTTTCGATGAGTTCATCTTTGGAGATCGTCTTTTTTTCTAACTGTTCTTTCATATCGGCAAAATATTTCATCACTCTGTCGTTTGTCTCTTCATCAACAGAGATAACAACAACAGGGGGCGGTGATGTGTTAAAATATTCTGCAGCACTTCCCATAACATGGTAATGCCAAGCTTCTTCTTCAGCAATGTGCTCGAGGAAGGCTTTAAATTGAGGATCATCGGCATAAACGGCAGCCGCTCGAAAATACATCTCATGCGCTAAATGCTCAACTTCTTTGAGCCACCTGATAAGCTTTTTCATATCTGTTTCCTCTTTTGGTGATGGAGAAGCGATTATTGTCCATTCTTTTTAATATGTTCCAAGAGTTCTACGCCGCTCATGCCCAGCATGGTGACGTCGATCAGGGCAATGTCAACATCTTTTTTTGTTTCAATAAGCTGGGCTGCTTTAAACGGATCTTTATAAATTTTTACATTTTTAAAGCCGGAGATGGTCAATCCTCTTTGGAGGCTTTGCAAAAAATCCATGTCATCGTCAACTATGATTATATTGCTATCCATTTTTACAACCTATATTTTATGAATTTACAACAACAGGAAAATTCGTCGAACTTGCAATATTGTGGTGAGATATTTCTTTGCTAAATTAAATCGCTGTCGATAGTGACACCTAATTTGAGCGATTGTCGAGGTTACCGCAGGTACAAGGAAGATGTCATTCCGCTATAGTCGTCTATGCGGGACGGCATCCGACGCAGTAGATACGGTAAGATCGACAATCCCGGAGGGTTTCAAATAAAGATAAGATCCTTATTTAAAGCGAAAGAGCGGTGCCGCAGCCCTCAGGGCTGTGGCAAAAATTCCGAAATACCCCGCAGCTTGCTGCGGGGATAGGAATTTTAGCCTTTCGCCAACTTAGCGGCATAGCCGCGTTTCATAAAATCGTTACACGATTTTATTGATATGAAGCAAGTTCTTATCATTTATTTATAATGAGATACCCGATGAATATCACCGTTTTGATCCCTGCCTATAACCCGGAAAGACCGCTTCTCCATCTTGTCGAAACCCTGCTCAAACGCGATTTCGGACCGATTGTGGTGGTTAACGACGGCAGCAACCCATCATGCGGCGATTTGTTCGATCAACTGTCCGTCATGAACCGGTGTCATGTGCTGCATCATGCCGTGAACCTCGGCAAGGGGAGAGCCCTGAAGACCGGATTGAATTATTGCTGCATCCATTTCCCCGAGGCGCTCGGCATCGTGACCGCAGACGCGGACGGCCAGCATCTGCCTGAGGATGTCTGCAAGGTCGCCGAGGCGTTTTTGGATCATCCCCGATCGCTGGTTCTCGGAGCGAGAACCTTCGCCAAGGGGATTCCGCTCAGAAATCTGTTGGGCAACCTGATCACGCGCTATGTATTCCGCCTGCTGGTGGGGGGAAAAATTTCCGATACTCAATCCGGTTTGCGTTGCCTCCCCATGCATTTCGTGCCGGAACTTTTGCGACTCGAAGGGGAGCGCTACGAGTATGAAATAAACATGCTCATCGTCGCCAATAAAAAACGGATCCTCATCAGGGAGGTGAAGATCGCAACGGTATACCTGGAAAACAATCGCTCTTCCCATTTCAATCCGCTGATCGACTCCATGAGAATCTACTTCCTGCTGCTGAGGTTTTCACTTTCCTCGCTCCTCGCTGCCAGTATCGATTTTTTGATTTTTTCGGGGCTCTTCCTGGTCAGCCGAAACATCCTGACCTCCCTGATCCTGGCCCGGATGGTCTCGGGTGGGGTCAATTTCATCGTCAATAAAAACCTGGTCTTTCACAGTCGCCAACGATCACTGGCCCCCCTCGTCAAATACTTTGTCCTTGCCGTCACGCTGGCTGGGTTGTCGTTTATATCCATCCGGACCCTGGCGGATTTCGGGATGAACGTCATTGCCGCCAAGATCGTTGCGGAGTCAGTCCTTTTCTTTGGCAGTTTCGCGATACAGAGGGAATTTCTTTTCGTGGAACCGACCCCGGGACCGGAAGGTTGACCCATGGCAAAGAACGACCATGACCCTATGGCGCACCCCTCCGAAACTCCGGAGAACACCCGCCCGGAAACCGGGTTTCCCATGGAAGGTGTCGTCGATACCGAAAAGCCGTTTCGGTTTTGGGCCATTTTATTGCTGGTGGCGGTCATTGCCGCCTATGCAAATCATTTTTTCAACGGTTTTCAGTTTGACGACTTCCATACCATCGTCAACAACACGTATATCCGGAGCCTGCGCAATATCCCGCGATTTTTCATGGACGGGAGAACCTTCAGCTCTCTGCCCACCAACCAGTCCTATCGCCCCCTCGTCTCGACTTCTCTGGCCATCGATTATTTTCTGGGTCACGGCAGCGTCTTCTTTTTCCATCTCTCGACGTTCCTGCTCTTCCTGCTTCAGGGGGGCGTCATGTATGCCCTGTACCTCAGGATATACGACCGGTCCCAACGCAGCCCGGGCAACAAATTTGTGGCCCTGACCGCGGTTGCCTGGTACTTGCTCCACCCTGCCAATGCGGAAACAATCAATTATATTATCGCCCGGTCGGATTCGCTCTCCACGCTCTTCATCCTCCTGGCCTTTGTCATGTACATCTTTTGGGATTACGGCAGACGCCGTCATCTCTATCTTCTTCCCTTCGCCCTGAGCTGTCTTGCCAAACCGATCGGCGGCATCTTCGCGCCCCTTCTCTGGCTCCATATTTACCTGTTTGAGGAAACCGATGGCCCGAGAATGCACCGGCTGGGGG
>JAJDND010000129.1 GCA_022340885.1 Desulfobacterales bacterium
CAGCATATCACATTGTGGATACAATCAACACACTAGCAAGTGGGGCTGCCCTTGTATGGGAGTGCTTGGGCAGCCCCTTCCTTTCCGGCCTACGGATTCCCCTATTATCATACCAAGATTTTTTATTGCATTTCGTTTTGTTGTAATTTAATATAGTTATATGATCTACCTCAAAAATACGAAACCAAAACCATGAAATAGAGATGTCCAGACAATACCCAGAATGCCCTTTGTATAATCATAAAAACTGCAAAGAGCTTCACAACAGGAAGGTCTGCGCTATTGTACGTGAAGATAAAGAGTGCCTTAGAAAACTTCCAAAGTCGGTAAAGAAGGCAATAAAATAACCCGTAACCGAGAGGTTGCCATGGACTGATTATCAAGACCCCATTTCTCAATATAGAGGTGGGGTTTTGTGTTTTTGAATTGATAAAATCCAGGAGGTATACATGGTTTTTTGGCAGCGACTACTTATAACACTATTAGTAATGGTAGTGACCAGCCTTATAATGGCTGCCGTTTGGCGATCGGTATTTAACATGACAATACCCAGTTATGTAGCTGGTGTTATTGCTGGACTGGCAGCTTTGCCAGTTTGGGAATTACTCAAGAAGATTAAACCGAAAAAAGAAAAGAATTTGAAACCTGAAAATCTTTAACCTTCAATTCGTGATTATTCAAATTCTCACCCAATAAATATGATATCTGAAATCTTGTCATAGCGATACTGGTCAGATTTCGCCGCCTGCTCTGAACCACCCCGCTGCTTAAAATATTTTTCCGCTATGTCATCTGCACGCTTGACAGAATCATAATGCGGCTTAATTTTAATGAAACCCCATGTACCTTTAGGGTTTTAACCGTGACGGTTATGATCATTTCATTTTCACATTCCGGGACCCAAAAACATCACTATTGAAGAAGGAGAGACCTTTGAAAAATGTTCATTTTTGTCCGAGTTCAAGGAAGGCGATAATTTTAACCACAGGAATACATTGAGTATTTCGAGGATTAAAATTAGAGCTTGACACTGAAATCGGGCAAAAGGGGCCGTTTTTCAAAGGTCTCAGGGAGTCATCACCATGAAAACATTAACCTATGTTTTTAAATTCGGTCTCACACTCCTGATGGCGCTGTTTTTGGCCTCGCCGGATGCTTTGGGCGCAGGGGGGTCTTTGGTGACCTATCAGGTCAACGGCCGGGTTTATGAAGGATATTATATTACGCCTTCCAAACAGGCTCCCTTGGTGCTGTTGATCCATGATTGGGACGGATTGACGGATTATGAGATCAAGCGGGCCGATATGCTCTCTGAATTGGGTTATGCCGTGTTTGCTGCGGATCTGTTCGGTAAAGGCGTACGGCCCACCACAGTGACGGACAAGCGCCAGCATACCGGAGAACTCTATAAAGACAGGGAAAAAATGCGCGCATTGATGAACGGCGCCTTGGATGCGGCAAAAGAAAGGGGCGCCGATACCAAAAATGCCGTGGCGATGGGGTATTGTTTCGGCGGCGCGGCGGTGCTTGAATTGGCGAGATCAGGGGCGGATCTTAAGGGCTTTGCGACGTTTCATGGCGGCCTGAAGACGCCGAAAGGACAGGATTATACCCAGACGAAAGGCGAAATTTTGATTATGCACGGTTCGGCGGACACGAACATCACCATGGACCAGTTTGCCGATCTGGCGAAAGAATTGGAATCAGCCGGCGTGGCACACGAAATGATAACTTACGGCGGCGCACATCATGGTTTTACTGTTTTTGGTACAAACCGATATCAGGAAAATGCGGACCGAAAATCCTGGAAGCGTTTTCAGGAATTCCTTGCGGACACATTGAAAGGGCACGGCGCATAAAGAACCCGATGGACGACCGCTTCGTTCGGACGACGGACGATGAAAAGCAGAAGGTGAGAAGGTAAGTAGTTCAGAAGGTTAGAAAGTGAAATTTTAAATAACCGATCACTCATTTTTAAGCATCTGAGACCTTTGAAAAATGTTCATTTTTGTTCAAGTTCAAGGAAGGCGATCCCGCCTTTAGAGGGATTAACCGCATGCATACATTGAGTATTTTGAGGATTGAAATTTGAGCATGACGCAGAAATTGGGCAAGAAGGGGCGTTTTTCAAAGGTCTCCATCTAAGGGCGTGGAACGATGGTAGACATTATCCCAGGTTCAGAAAATGATTGGCGCATCGAACTGGATGAGCTGCGCCGCCAAATGACGGAATTGGAAGCGCTCCGAAAACGGTGCCAAGAGGCCGAGTCCGCCTTGAAAACAATTGAGGAAAGAAACCGCCTCTTTGGCGACAGTGCGCCGTTCGGCATTTTAACCGTCGACCTGAAAGGAAGCATCACCGGGTTGAATCGTAAAATACAAAAGATGCTCCCCTGGCTTGCCGATCAACATCCTGAATCGATGAACATTTTTAAATTTCAACCGCTGATCGATTCAGGGGTCAGCAATGATATTCGCCGCTGCTGGCAAACCGGACAATCCGTTATTCGCGATTATTCCTGCATTAACGATGACGGGAATTGTCTGGCGCTGCGCTTTCACATCAGCCCTGTCATAGATGACGCCGGAGATGCGTCGGGTGTTTTAGCATTTGTTGAAAACGCGACAAACCTGAAGCTGGCCCAGGCAGCCGCCGAACAAAGCGAAGAGCGATATCGCTTGTTATTCCAGTCGGCACCGATTGCCATGATAGAACGGGATGCCTCTGCGCTCAAGGCCTATCTTAAAAAGCTCCATCAATCGGAGGATTTCAATTTAAGGCTGCACCTTCAGCATCACCCCGAAGAAGTGACGCATTGTATGTCGCTGATTAAAACAGTTGACTGCAATGCTGCTTTTTGTGAACTTCTGGAAGCGCCGAGCAAAGACGTTTTTATGGGCAACTTTCCCGTGGCGGCGCTGGGCGATGAATTCCAACAATTGGCGGAAGAAATTATTCTGATGGTGGCCCAGGGATCAATCCGACGCGAAAGGGAACAAACGATTCAAACGTTAAAAGGGAACCGGAAAAGCGTTCTTATTCGAGCCTTGGTGCTTGCAGGTCATGAAGATACGCTGTCGAGGATCGTGATTTCTTTGGTGGATATTACCCTGCGCAAAGAAGCCGAAGAAGCATTACGGGCCAGCGAGGGCAGATTTCGT
>JAJDND010000136.1 GCA_022340885.1 Desulfobacterales bacterium
GGCCGGAGGTCAGAAAACTGAAGCAAGTGGAAGAGTTCTCTGACCTCTCATCTTCTGACCTTCTTGATCTTCCTCTTTTCTAATTTCTATTTTCTCTTTTCTTTCACTCTTTGCCGGCCACTCCCGCTTCGTCAAAGGTGAGCACTTCATTAAAGACGCGAACCGCGCCTTCCATGATACTCATGGACAGCGCACCGCCGGTGCCTTCTCCCAACCGCATGCCCAGGTCGAGAATCGGTTCGATTCCCATGTACGTCAGCATGTTTCGGTGACCTGCTTCTTCCGAACAGTGCCCGCTAAACATATAGTCGCGGATCTGTGGGCACAAGGAATATGCAATCAAGGCGCCGGCAGTGGAAATAAAACCGTCGATAACCACCGGACGGCGGTGAAAGGCGGCAGCTAAAATGCATCCGGCGATTCCACCGATTTCGTAACCGCCGACCTTGGCCAGGACATCCAACGCGTCAAGGGCGTTGGGCTGGTTTATCCGGATGCCTCTTTTGACGGTTTCCAGTTTTATGGTATATCCTTTATCGTCGACACCGGTACCCCGGCCCACCATGTCTCTGGGGTCGATGCCGGTGATAACGCTTCCAATGGCTGCGGATGGCGTCGTATTGGCGATTCCCATGTCTCCGGTGCCCAACAATTCGATGCCCTGATCAAAAAGATCGGTCGCCAGTTGAAATCCGGCGAATATTGATGTTTCCGCATCCTTTATCGTCATGGCCGGACCTTTGGACAGATTGGCCGTTCCCGGTGCAATTTTTCGAAGCAGCAACCGATTTCCGCCGTCGATAGACCCTGGATCGAGTTCTGGGATAATTCCCATGTCGACCACCCACACCTGTGCGCCGACATGTCTGGATATGGCGTTTATTCCCGCGCCGCCCTTTAAAAAGGTACGGACCATTGCTTCGGTAACTTCCTGGGGATACGCGCTGACACCTTCATCCGCAACGCCGTGATCACCGGCCATAATCAAGATGGCTTTACGATTCACAGAGGGTTTCAAGGTCTTCTGAATGCCGCAAAGTCGTTCTGAAATTTCATGGAGCCTTCCCAAAGCCCGGGCCGGCATGACCAGCTGGGCGGTCCGTTCCCTGGCTTTTTGAATCCAAAGTTCTTCGACGGGCTGTATTTTATTTGTTATCTCTTCAAGTTTCACGTGATGTCCCCCTTTGTATTATTCGCCTTCGTCTGAATACCCTTTTAATTAGTGTCCATCCATAAATGAGAATTTTTGTTCAAGATCAAGGCATGCGAAAAAAATAACCGCAGGCATATAATTGATATTCCGAGGATTATTTTTTGAGCATAACGCAGAGATTGGGCAAAAAGACCATTTATGGATGGACGCTAATTAGATCCATAACCGCATCCATATCCATATGCCGTTCAAAATGAGATGTCAGAAGGTCATAGGTATTGTCTTTAGCATTAAAACGATTTTTATCAGGCACCTCAAGATGTTCAAGGCCGATGGTCTTCAGCCATTTTCGGGTAATTGCCGGTGAGTCGAACATCCCGTGCAGGTAAGTTCCCATCAATCGTAAATCATGACTGATGCATCCGTCTTCCCCGACACATGGCATTTGGTTGCGCTCCCATATGTTAAACAAGAGATTGCCGCTGAATCTCTTGGTTTCCCCCATGTGAATTTCATATCCTTCTCCTTGGATGTCTTCCCAAAAAAATCGTGTCCGGGTCGTGGTTTTGGGGGATTTTAAGTGCGTTTCTACGGGCAAAAGGTCAAGCCCTGTGGTGGTTCCGGGGCTGCCTTCCAGTCCTCTGGTGTCATGTACCAAACGGCCCATCATCTGGTATCCGCCGCAAATGCCCAGAATGTGCCCGCCGGCCCGGGCATATTCTTTTATGATATTTTCCCATCCGGTCTCTTTCAGCCAATGCAAATCCCAACGGGTATTTTTTGACCCGGGCAGAACAATGGCCGTGAAATGTGAGATATTCCGCGGTTTTTCGATAAAGATGACATCCAATCCCTTAAGATCCAATAAGGGGTCGAAATCGGTAAAATTGGAAATGTGCGGCAGACGGATGACGGCAATTGCCGAAACGCCGGGCTCACGCCTTGATTCGGCAAAAGGGTTTTCGATGGCAACGGCATCTTCCGCTTCGATTCGGATATGGTTGAACCATGGGATGACACCGAACACCTTTTTTCCGGTTCTTTCTTCAATCCATTGCGCACCGTCTTCAAACAAACTGATGTCGCCTTGAAACCGATTGATGATAAATCCTTTAATCCTCTCTTGTTGTTTGATCGAGAGGCAGGCCAGGGTTCCGACAATCTGGGCGAAAACCCCCCCGCGGTGGATGTCTGAGACCAGAATGACCGGTGCATCGGCATATTCGGCCATGGGCAAATTGACAATATCGCCGGCCGATAGATTCACCTCGGCGCAAGATCCCGCGCCTTCCATAACAACCAAATCGTAGTTTTCTCTCAGCCGATCCAGAGCTTCACAGGCCTTTGAAAACAACACATCTTTATTTCGGTGATATTCCCGGGCCATGCTATCGGCCACCGCTTTTCCGAAAAGCACCACCTGAGACCCCATGTCTCCGGCGGGTTTTAATAAGATTGGATTCATGTCCACATGGGGCGGGATTTTTGCAGCCTCGGCCTGAACAATTTGGGCACGTCCCATTTCCAGGCCCTCCGGGGTGACACCAGAGTTGTTGGACATGTTTTGTGCTTTATACGGCGCCGTTCGGATGCCCCTGTCAACAAAATAGCGGCACAGGGCCGTCGCAACGATGCTTTTTCCCACTTCGGAACCTGTGCCCAGGATCGCCAGGCATGGTGTTTTTTTCATGGCAAATCAGTCCATTAGTCTAAATCGTATGGGCACCCTGACCCACATACCTACTTTTCTTTTTCCGATCCTTCCGGGTTCGAACCGCCACTGTTCGACCGTTGATTTCGCAGACCTGTCCAGAACCGGATAGCCGCTCGACTTAAAAATTTTGATATCATCCACTTGGCCGTCGGCGTTTACCAAAACATCCAGCAGGACATTTCCCTGAAATCCCCTGATTCTTGCAATTCTGGGGTATTTGGGGGAGGGATTCGAGCGGTATGCCGGCTTGGCTTCATGGATGGTTTCCAGGGGGGATAAAGGTGCGCCGTCATGTTCGACGAATTTTGAAACTGTTTTTATCCCGTTCGTATCAGGTACAATATCAGACGATGCGGACGCATCTGTGCGTGCGGCAATTGCTTTTGAGGTGTTTTTGGTTTTCGGTTGAAGGGGCGCTTTAACAGGCTTTGGGGTTAATGCTTTCTTCAGAGGTTTGGATTTGTTTTGTACAGGTTGCCTTTTGCGTGTTTTGAGCACGTTCTTCTTCTTCAAAACCGGCTTTTTGTTTTTTGGGGCCACGGTCTTTTTTTTCGGTACCGGTTTTTTACGATTATGGTTCATCGACTTTTGTTTTAGAACCGGTTCTTTTTTGGGGGCCGCATTGGGAACTGGGTTTGCGCTTATCGAAGTCAGCGTCATGTTCAGCACCAGCGGGACGGGATGTTCAAGGGAAGATCTTCCAATCCAGTCGAAATCAAGGCTAAACAGAAGTCCGTGTATGCCCAGAGCAATAATTCCGGCAGTCAATAACGGTTTCATGGGTGTTACTCTGTTTCTGCCTGCAGCGAAATCCTGTTTATTCCCGCCATCTTGATTTGATCCAGAACCCGGAAAAGCTTCTGGTAGGAAAGGCTGCGGTCGGCAAACAACAGGATGCCGGTGTTTACATTTGCTGCGGCCTTTGTTCTCAAAACCGATGCCAGATCGTCAAAGCCGACCGGTTCTTTGTCTACATGCAGCGTTCCGTCGGATTTGATGGTGACCGAAAGCAAAAGTTCTTTATCGATTTTAGCGGAAGCGGATGTCGGGAGCAATACCGGCAGCGCGTGATGAACCGCCATGGAAAGCATGGCATAGATAAAAAATACGAGAAGAAGAAACACAATGTCGATCAGCGGAATCATCTCGATTCGGATTTTTTTGCCGGTCTGAAGGTGAACTTTCATTGGTCGTCTCTTTTGTTTCGGGTCTCGGGATTGGCCAGTTTTTCATAAACGATTTCAAGGCTGGTGGCATATTTTTCGATATCGAGCGCCGCTTTTTCAATTCGGGAATTAAAGTAATTGTATGGAAAAACGGATAGAATTGCAATCCCGAGTCCTGTCGCAGTGGTAATCAGCGCCTGCGCGATGCCGGCGGTGACCGCCTGGGGATGTTCGATGCCCGCGGTGCCCAGCATTTCAAAGGAAAGAATGATCCCGATGACGGTTCCGAAAATGCCCAATAGCGGCGCCACGGTGATCATGGTATCGATTACGGCCATATATTTCTGCATCCTTTTGATTTCTTCGGATGCGGCAGCCTCCATGGCTTTGGCCATGGAAAATTCCCGATGAAGGATGCCGGTGACAAGGATTTTAATAATATAGTCTCCTGACCCTTTGGTCCTTGATCTGACAGATTCCCAGTCTCCGATACGGCAGAGATCGAGGACATTATCGACCAGTGTCTTGTCCCTGTTTCTATCCATACTGATCCAGAATATAATCCGTTCGACAATCACGGTCATCACAATGATGGAACAGGCCAGCAAGGGATACATGACCGGCCCGCCGGCAATAAATATGTGAAGCATTGTTTCTCCTGTTAAAATGCCTTCTGATGGGTCAATCCATCAAAGGGCAATTAGCGTTTTACGACGTCA
>JAJDND010000128.1 GCA_022340885.1 Desulfobacterales bacterium
CAGTTCGATCGCCGCCCTTACGAATACAAAGTGAGACAGATCGAGGCGCAACTCGCAAAGGCGAAGCAGGACGTGTTGTTGATGAAAGCCGACGTCGATATTGCAAAGGAGAGGGTGGCCAAGTCACGGGACGAGCTGGCATATGCCCGGTATGAGCAACAGCTTGCCAGTGGACTTGCGAAAAAAGGCGCCGGTCCTGAGGAGGAAGCCCAAAAGTCAGACGCCCAACTCAGGATCGCTGAGGCCGCCGTGAAGGAGGCGAAGGCCGAGCTGGTTCGGGCCCGCTTGCGCTACGAGTCCGAAATCAACGGGGTAAACACGGCGGTCGCATCCATCCAGGCCGAACTCGATCAGGCGCGCTATTATCTTGAAAACACGACCATGGTTGCGCCGGAAGACGGATTCATCGCTAACCTTCAGGTGGTTCCGGGCATGGTAGCAGGGATTATTCGCTTCGGCGCGATCGCCACATTTATCGTGGATGCCGGGCGTTACCTGCTCGGTACCTACTACCAGGAACAACTCAAATACGTTAAGAGTGGGCAACCCGTGGAGATCGCCATCGACCTCCATCCCGGTCAGATCTTCAAGGGCAAGGTTAACAGCATCTGGTGGATAAACGGCCAGGGGCAACTTATTCCGAGTGGTAGGCTTCCCAGTTTCAATCCGCCACCTGATATACCCCAGGCCCGTTTCGCCGTGAAGATCACACTGGATGATGAAAAGGTGGCGAAATTCCCCATCGGTGCCCAGGGGGCTGCCGCCATCTATACCGGTGGCGGTGGTTTTGCGGTAATGCGCCGGTTCGTTATCCGCACCTATACTTGGATGAACTGGCTTTACCCCCTGCCCTTCTGATATGGAACCGGAGACAATGGAGTGCGGGGAGGTTGGAAAGTAATAAAAGCGGAACGATGCTGAATAAAACGGACAAAAGGCCAGCGATTGGCGACCGGGTTACTGCCCCCGCCATTGCTTTATCATCTCGCCGTTCAACAGTTTCAGGGGCGACTGGCCGGCATCTTATTGCCTTGCTGTTCATAGTGATGGTGGCAACTTTCCTTTTCGGCTGTGCTCTCTCCAAACCGCCGGAACATGAGGCCGTCATTAAGCAAGCTCTTCCGGATGGAACCGATATTCCGTCGACATGGAGTTCAGTTGCAGTCACAAAAACCGTTTCCAATAACTGGCTGAGGTCATTCAACGACCCAACACTCGAAACCCTTGTAGCGGAGGCCATCGGTAATAATCAAGACTTACGCCAGGCTGCTGCTCTGGTAGAGATGGCGAGGCAGACCGTGGTGGTTGTCGGTTCAAAATTGTATCCGCAAATCGGAGCGCCAATTGGTCTCGGCGGTACCCTCTCAGACACGTACGCCAGTGGAAGCCAGTCGAATAATGATGCGTTTCATGGTTCCAATTACGAATATGTTTCCGTCTTCTGGGAGATCGACCTATGGGGCCGATTGCGGGCACAAAGAGAAGCCTCGGCGGCAAAATATCATGCGACTGTGCTGGATTACCTCTACGCCCGCCAATCCCTCGCTGCTACTGTAGCCAAAAGTTGGTACCTGGCGATTGAAACACGCCAACTCCTGCGGCTCGCAGAAGAAAGTGTCCGCATTTACAAGGAGTTTTTCGACTTGGTGAAATTTCGGCGAGCCGCCGGTAAGGTGGCAGACCTGGATGTGGCAGAAGCCAGGGCGAATCTCAACACTGCCTCGAGCACGCTCCATGCCGCTCAGGGCCAATACAGCGATGCGCAGCGCAACCTCGAACGACTCCTGGGCCGCTACCCTGCGGCAGAACTTGAGGCGGCACGGACCTTCATTCCTGTTCCACCGCCCGTGCGAGCCGGCTTGCCGGCCATGCTGCTCAAGCGCCGACCCGACCTCGTGGCTGCCGAGAAACAGGTACTGGCGGCGTTTCGTTTGCAGGAGGCCGCGAAACTGGCATTGCTTCCAAACTTCGAACTCACTCTGGACGGAGGACACCTGAGCGATGGGTTGACCTCTCTGCTTCGCATCAACCCGTGGCTTCTTCACGGAACTATCGGCATGAGTGTTCCCATCTATACCGGGGGTGCATTGAAAGCGCAGGTTGAAATCGCTACAGCTCAGCAGAAGCAGGTGATCGCCCGCTACGGTTCCGTTGCCCTCAGGGCATTCTACGAAGTGGAAGTCGCCTTGACTAACGAGACCATTTTAGAACAGCGTCTTCAGGAAGAGGAGAAGGGTCTTCAAGCTTACACCGAGGCCGTGCGCATTGCAAGGATCAGGTACGTGGCCGGCGCCACGGACATGCTGACCTTGCTCCAGCTTGAGGAAAGGCGTCTCACCAGCCAATCAACAGTGATTAAACTTCGCAATGCACGGCTTGCAAACCGCATTAATCTTCACCTTTCCCTGGGTGGTAGTTTTGATGCCGAACCAGCAGAAAGCTAAGGAAATAAACAATGAAAGGAGAAAGATCATGAGTAATTGAGTCGTTGTCGGTTTTGAAGATGAACACACTGCATTCGCGATGCGGGCGGAACTTTCAAAACTTCAGAAAGAGTATTTGATTGAGATGGAAGATGTGGTGGTGGTGACCAAAAACGAAAAGGGCAAAGTCAAGCTACACCAGGCCGTCAATCTCACAGCTGCAGGTGCAGTGGGCGGCACCTTTTGGGGGATGCTAATTGGTCTGATCTTTCTCAACCCCCTGCTGGGCGCGGCCGTCGGTGCCGGAGCCGGGGCAATTTCGGGCAAGCTTGCCGACATCGGCATCAGTGACAAGTTCATGAAAGAACTCGCTGAAACCTTCAAACCAGGATCATCGGCGCTCTTTGTCCTGGTACGCAGATCCACCCCGGACAAGGTGCTGGATCAGCTGAAAGGGTTCAAAGGAAAAGTGATCAAGACGTCGCTGACGGCAGACAAGGAAGAGGAGTTGCGTAAAGTCCTCGAGCAAAGCTGATATTCTGGCCTCATTGGATAGTTTATCACTTAATTGGTAAATTGCCCTCCTGGCCATTTGTACTTTATAATTATGCAGGTCGACATCGCTTGTAGATGTGAAGCAACAACCGAAAAATATCTATCCACCTGCAAAAAGGTGAAGCAACTCGAAGGCGTTTATGGATTTTCTTAATCGCATTGGAAAACGAATCGAAATAATGGAGGTAAGTTATGGCGCAAACCAAACAAATCGATCCGATGCGTTGGTCAGAGTATCTAAGCATGTTCAGCAATGGCAACCGGGGGCGTTTAATGGCCATCGAAATTGCAGGCCTGGCAGTCGGGGACCAACCTCTTTCCGGTGCGGCGCCACTGTTCGCGATCGATTTTGACCCTGCCGGAAAAGGTGATGATCTGGTGATCACCACCGGTCGAGATGAAGTAGATTACACCCACAAGATCAGCGATCCACTGGAAATCTGGGAATCGCAGGACGACAATGGCAAAGTGACGGCTTTGGAGGTCATTGACCGCAGCGGATCTAAGACGACCCTTGCATTCAAGTCCTGATGATATAGGAAATGATGGCGCTCATAAGCTAAAAAATTCTTCAGTCAACCAGAAAAAATAGGAGGGCGGATAATGAGCCTAGATTTTGACAAATTCGGAAAAAAACTACATACAAAACTTGATTACGGCATCGACCGGTTAAAGTCGGCAAAAACCTATCTGGAGGACTTTAAAAAGGATACGAAGGCTGCTATCCAAACGAGAATAAAGGCCTCCAGAGAGGCTTTGGAGGAGAAAAAGCAGGAAGCAGAGGCTGCCAAAAATAGACTGGAAGAATTCGTGGAGGACAAAAAGGCTGAAACCCAGGCTGCCGTTGCCGAGTGGAAGACAATGCGTGACCTCAAAAAGCTCGAGAAACGAGCTGAGCGCGCCCAAAAGCGTGCCGAAGCATCTATTGCGCTGGCGTTGTACTACGTTGAAGAAGCGGAGGTGGCCATCCTGGAAGCTGTCGCAGCCCGCATAGATGCGGACGAATCGCTATAAACGGCAATGTTCGAATGTCGAACCAAATATTGGGCTAAACCAGCACCAACAACAATTGCCCTTAGAGCGATGGAATCCCAGGGACGCATACCTGGAACGATGCTGGAAACCCATGAGGATGGAATGCTATGAACAATAAATCCGACGTCAGGAATCGCTTGCTAAAAATGCAAGCGGAATTGCAAGCACGGCTTAACAGGGTTCAGTCCGAGAATCGTCGCGAGGTAGAAGAGAGAGATGATTCTAACGCTCAACTCTGGGAGACTTCGGAGATCCGCAATGGCCTCGACGATGAAATAGCCACCGTTTTGTATGATGTAAACCGGGCCTTAGTGGCTCTGGACGCCGGTAATTATGGCATCTGCAGAACCTGTGGAAAACCAATCGATTCCAAGCGGTTGGAGGCATTGCCATATACGCAACTCTGTGTATCCTGTGCTGGCAAGCACACATAGAGCAGAGGCTTCGGGCAGAGCTCTTTGGACATGGGGTAAAATTTTTAGATAACCATTAAAAGAGGTGCGATCATGGCCGATGAGATTCAAAAATTAAAGAAAGCGGCCACCCTAAAAATGCGAGACGAATCCCGCCGCAAAGCCGCAGATGAAATTATGCCGGAATCGCGATTTGGAGCTCCGGAGCCGGATCCAGCGGAGGTTTGGAAGGATAGATACCTTCGCCTGCACGCTGATGTGGAAAACACTAAAAAGCGGCTGGCCCGCAGTTCCGCCCAGGAGGTGGAAGCGCAAAAAAAAGCGCTTTTGCTGGACATGCTGCCGGTGGCTGACGGCCTTGACCTGGCGCTCATGCACACACCGGACCAAAAGGACAACAGGGGGATCTTGCAGGGAATCGAAATGGTGCGGGATATCCTCAACAAGTTCTTTGCCGACCATGATGTGAAAGCGATCGATGCCTGGGGCAAACCGTTTGATCCACGTCTTCACGAAGCCATCGGTGTCATGTCCCATCCCAAGTTCCCTCCCAACACCGTGGTGAAAGTCGAACAAAAGGGGTATTTATATGGCGATAAGCTGTTGCGTCCGGCGCAGGTAGTGGTGACCCCAATGTAGTTTCCGGGTTTCGGGTACCGGGTGTCAACCAAGTCGACAACAGAACTGGTTTTATCACTATCAGAATAGAAGATGCTCGGTCAAAGCCTGAGGGGCAAAGATTCAGAAGTTGTAGTTAAGCCGCCAAAACTCCCGCAGCATTGCCGCATATGCATGATGCGTGAACAAGGGGAATTCTATGGAGTACAAAGATTATTACAGCATTTTGGGTGTGGACCGCAAGGCCGGCCAGGACGAAATCAAGAAGGCCTTCCGCAAGCTAGCCCGAAAATATCATCCGGATGTCAACCAGGAGGACAGCGGAGCGGCCGAGAGATTCAAGGAAATCAGTGAAGCATACGAAGTACTTTCCGATCCTGAGAAACGGAGGAAATACGATGAGCTCGGCGCACAGTGGCAGCACCACCAGCGGGCCGGGGGCAGGTCCGAAGGGTTCAACTGGAACCAATGGCAGTCGCAGCCCAATAAGCAACACTCGTATCGGACGGTCAGCCCGGAAGAATTCGAAGAGCTGTTTGGTAAGGAAGGGGGTTATTCGGACTTTTTCCAGAACCTCTTCGGCGGGGCAGCTCGCCGCCAGGAGAGTCCAGGTGCCAGTGATCAGCAATTTTACTATGAAGCAGCAGCACGGCGGGGACAGGACATCGAACACGGGCTGCAAGTAACTCTGAATGAGGCATTTCATGGAACCCGAAGAGTGCTTGAATGGGAAGACGGCCGTAAAATTGAGGCCAAAATCCCGCGAGGGGTTAAGACCGGTTCTCGGGTGAGGCTCAAGGGACAGGGGGCTCCGGGACTTGGAGGGGGTGAACCGGGTGATCTTTATCTGACCATCGAGGTTTTACCGGATAAGCGGTTTCAGCGGGACAATGATGACTTGAAAACCACAATCCCGGTGGATCTTTTTGCAATGCTGTTGGGCGGCAAAGTTTCGGTAGCCGGCATCGACCGCACGGTGGTGTTGGACATACCGCCAGAGACGCGCAACGGCCGGCTATTTCGTTTGCGCGGGCTCGGAATGCCGAAGATGAAACAGCCGGACCAACGCGGTGATTTGTATGTCATCGTGGAGGCGTTATTACCGCAAAATTTGACAGCCGGAGAGAAGCAACTGGCTGAGCAGTGGAAGAATATGCGTTAAGAACATAATGTTTATTCTAACATTTCGTTAAAAGGAAAAGACTCTTATATAGAGATTTAAGCCTTGGGAACTATAAATTCTCATTCAACCATCAAGCAAGCAAAGAAAATATGTCGGAACGGGAATCAGCGATTATCAATGCGATGCGAATTTACCTCCTGGCGGTGGTGATCGGCTTTGGGGCAGGCGTGCTGTCATCGGCATTTCATTATTGCCTGCAAAAGGTGTTTTACCTGCATGACAAAGTCGCCGCCCTGTTTTCAGGCAGCAATATGAACGCGACATTAGCTGCAGCGCTGCTGGGAGCAGCGATGATGACAATTGCCGTTATTTTGGTGAGCGGCTTCGCGGCGGAAGCTGCAGGCAGCGGCGTCCAGGAAATTGAAGGCGCGCTGAAGGGGCTCAGAAACATCCGCTGGCAACGTGTCATCGGCGTCAAGTTCATCAGCGGTGTCCTGGCCATTGGGGCTGGCCTGCTTCTTGGCCGCGAGGGACCGACAATCCATATGGGGGGCTGTGTCGGCCAAATGGTTGGCGAGAAAACGAACTCCGATGGCCATACGATGAACACACTCCTCGCTGCCGGAGCCGGTGCAGGGTTGAGCGCCGCTTTCAGCGCCCCTTTGGCCGGTGTTATATTCGTAACCGAAGAATTGCGCCGTGAGTTTAATTACAACTTCGTCTCGCTGCACGCGGTGATCATCGCAAGTATCGTCGCCAAGGTCGTTAATGACCAAGTGTTCGGCATGGGACCTTCGCTTCCGATTAATCTTAAGATCCTGTTGCCGACGTCACCTGATCCAGAGATATTATTCATCAACGTTCCCTTATTTCTAGTTCTGGGAGTTATTATCGGTGTAAGCGGCGCGGGTTTCAACACAGCGATATTGGGCTGCCTTGACCTCAGCGACCGATTGAGCCGCCCGGTGAAGCTTTTCGTGGCGTCTGCTCTCGGTGCCGCTGCCGGCGCTTTAATGATAGTTGGACCCGAGTACGTCGGCGGGGGTGACCGCATGATACAAACTGTTTTTTCCAGCCATCCCGCACTTGGCTCGCTGGTGGCTCTTTTGGCGGTTCGCGCCCTGATGACCTTCTTGAGTTATTCATCCGGTGTCCCGGGTGGAATTTTTGCCCCGATGCTGGCGCTGGGCACTCTGATTGGTATAAGCTTCGGCTCCATCGGGCAAGCTTTTTTTCCGCACGCCGGGTTGCATCCGGGCGCATTTGCTGTTGCCGCCATGGGCGGTTTGTTTGCGGCGACTGTGCGGGCGCCGCTGACGGGCATCGTTCTGGTGGCGGAACTCACAGCAAGCTTTAACTTACTGCCGGCGATAATTATCACCTGTCTGACAGCAAGTATCACCGCTCAAATGCTGGGAAGCAAACCAATTTACGAACAACTTCTCAACCGTACGCTTAAGGCCCAACCATCGCCCGGAAACGGCGAACGGGATGTCGGGGCGATGAAGGGAAATGGTGAAACGTACACAGCATGAATCTAAACGTATCCGCCCGCCGATGTTGTGCAGGGCGTGCTGCCGATATGTGGCCAGAACGACAATCACGTGAGGATAAATAACATGAAATATGGCGCCTATTACAACCGTCGTGA
>JAJDND010000141.1 GCA_022340885.1 Desulfobacterales bacterium
GACCCCTTGCGTTTATCCCTTGATTCCCATCACCGTCTCCTATTTCGGCGGCCGCAGTGGTAAAGGCCAATTAATCGGTCATGGATTATGTTATGTTGGTGGATTATCTATCACCAATTCAGCCCTTGGTGTCGCTGCCGCATTGACCGGTGGTCTTATGGGCGCTATGCTTCAGAATCCGCTTGTGCTTGCTGCAGTGGCCTTGATTTTAACTTTTTTTGCCACCAGTCTTTTTGGTTTCTGGGAATTGAGGCTGCCCGGCGGCCTCATGCAGGCTGCATCAAAATCCTATGCAGGTTATTTTGGGACCTTGTTCATGGGGTTGACCATGGGCGTGGTGGCGGCGCCTTGTATCGGACCCTTTGTTTTAGGATTGCTGACCTGGGTCGCAAGCATGGGCAGCCCCTGGTTGGGATTTATCGTCTTTTTTACCTTGAGCCTCGGCCTCGGTTTGCCGCTTTTCATTCTGGCGATATTTTCAGGACAGATCAATAAGCTTCCCCGATCGGGTGAATGGATGATCTGGATCAAAAAACTCATGGGATGGGTGCTGGTGGGGATGGCCGCCTTTTTCATTCGCCCGATCCTGCCCAAAAGCATCGGTGTCCTTTTATTGGCGGCCGTCGCCTTTGCAGCAGGACTCCACTTGGGATGGATCGATAAGACAAAAGCGAGCTTTCGAGCATTTGGATGGATTAAAAATGGCATTATCGTTATAAGCGTCGTTACCTCTGCCGTACTCATAGGTTCATGGGTCATCCAGGGACCCGGCGTAACCTGGCATTCCTATTCGGATAAACTTTTATCAGAAGCAAAGAAATTGAACAGACCGGTCGTCATTGATTTCTACGCGGACTGGTGCAGTCCCTGTCGTGAACTCGAAGATATCACCTTTCACGACGCGGAAATCGTAAAACAGGCAAAACAGAATTTTATCATGGTCAAAGTTGACCTCACGCGCAAGGGTAATCCCCTCCATGAACAGCTGTTAAAGGAATATCATATCAAAGGGGTCCCCACAGTCGTTTTTTTAAATCCCAAAGGAAATGAAAGAAGTGACCTTAGACTGGTGGATTTTCTGCCGGCCAACCAATTTCTGATCCGAATGGCGGAAGCGAAAAAACGCCTTTAAGGATTTTCAAAACCTTCAATAAGGAGAAAAACATGCTGAAAGTCAGATTCTTTCTCAATGAGCCCAATGGAAAGCCGTGAAAGCATTTCAAAAAAATCATGCCCAGGCTGGGTCAAACCTATGACATTGAGATCGAAACCATCTCCAAGCCTAAGGACGAATATACTACCGACGAGTATTTTGAGCTCGATCTGCCGGTCGCTCCCGCCGTTATGGTAGGGGAAGAAATCGTGATGGAAGGTTCCGATGTCTCGGACGAAAAACTCGAAAGCGTGATTCGCAAACACCTCGGTCTTCCTTCCCCCGAGCCCGAGACAAAGGGTATTCTTGGACGGTTGTTGGGTAAATAGACTCTGAACAAAACAGAGCGTTTGCGAAGTGTATCAAACAAACCAATCTGCTTATGAAAAACGTATTTGCCATACGCGTTGTGTTTTTTCTGTCTGTTTTTATCATGATTGCCGCCTGGGAGCTGATGGCGCCACGCCGCGTATTGACCAATTCCAGGAAAACCCGCTGGTTCGGCAATCTGGCGATCACCTTTCTCAATCCCCTGGTCATATATCTTCTGTTCCCTGTTTTGGCTGTCGATATGGCCATAAAGACGCAAGAGAGCGGTTGGGGCCTGTTCAACATTTTGGGGCTGCCTTATGGGCTCAGCCTGATCTTAGGGGTCGCGGTGCTGGATTTCATAATATATGTTCAGCATGTCATATTTCATGCAATCCCTCTTCTGTGGCGCCTGCACATGATGCATCACGCAGACCTGGATGTAGATGTGACCACCGGTTTGCGGTTCCACCCCATTGAGATTGTTTTGTCCATGGGGATTAAAATTTCGGCGGTCGTATTGATCGGGCCGCCGGCAGCGGCCGTCCTCATATTCGAGGTTCTCCTGAACGCCACGTCCATGTTCAATCACGGCAATATCCGGCTCCCATTAAAAATCGACCGGGTTTTGAGATGCCTTGTCGTCACGCCTGAAATGCACCGGGTGCACCATTCCGTGATTATCCGTGAGACCAACAGCAATTTCGGCTTCAATCTGCCATGGTGGGATCGCCTGTTCGGCACGTATCGCGATCAGCCGGCCAAAGGACACAAAGATATGACCATCGGGCTCAGCCAGTTTCGCGATGCCCGAGAACTGACGCTGCACTGGCTCCTGGCGCTGCCCTTTATCGGTGATCCGGGAAGGCAGCCGATCAATCGTCACTAAATGCAATCATAAAACGTTTTCTCAGCTCTCTTTAATAAAAGTGTCTTACAATCGGAGTCTGATGTGATATAAACCGCATAATCGTAGTAATATAAATATTCGGCGTAATAACAAAATGGAGAAAATTATCGATGAAAACATCAGGTTTTAGAGAATGGGGTAAAAGGTTCGCCGCGCGAGGAAGTATTCTTGTCTTTTTCATAATGGCTTTTGAAGTCATGATAATGATAAGCCCTTTTGCTTTTTTCTTTTATTCGGTTTTCAATCCGATTTTCCATTGGCTGGATGCTTACCCGGCGACCCGGTGGCTGACCCATTTCTTCTTGCCGCATATGATACTGCCACCTAACCTGACGCTTAAAATCATTCGTATATCCGGTTCTGTGCTCTTTGTGATCGGCTGCACGGCGTTTATTATCTGTGCGCTGCAAGTCTATTTGGGGAAAATATTTAAACGGGGAATAGCAAACCGGGGAATTTATCGTTTTGTCCGTCACCCTCAATATTCTTCACTTGGGATTTGGGGCGTGGGCATGGCGATATTGTGGCCGCGCTTTATCGTTCTCGCCACCCTTTCAATGATGTTTTTCCTGTACTATTTTTTGGCTAAAGATGAAGAAAAGCGTATGGTGATTCAATACGGCGATTCTTACAGGGAGTATATGCGCAATACCGGTATGTTTTTGCCGAAAATATGGGGTGATACATCTATCGTTCCTGCGCCGGTTAATCTGTTTCATCCAAAAAAGATCTTTGCCTTGCTGTCTGTGATGGCTGTCGTCATTGGTGCTGGTTTTGTATGCCGGTCTGTCACGTTGAATTCACTTCAACTCAAATCAAAAGACAATATAACGCTTGTATCCATTATGCCGGAAGATATTGAAAAAGATCCGACAATCCTGAATGCCATAAAATATGGGAGTGTCGGTTTTTTAAACAAAAATAACGATTATCTTGGTTATGAAATGCCTGTGGATTATATCATGCAGGGTATGATCGCCAATACCGGAGCAGTACATCATCTATACAAACAACATCATACGGTTCAGCTTATAATCGACTGGGTTCTTCATCCATTCGAACATTTAAGACGTTCGCCATCAGCACAGATGGCGAAAATGAATAATATCGATCCGGCGATGGCAAGACGTCATCATTGCCCTCTTGGAATTCACAATCAAAATATGGATTGTAATAATTGCAAATACAGGCGGGTGATTTTTGTGGAGGTCGATAATCCCTCAAAAAAACATATATCCCGGGAAGCGTTATTTGGATTTAACACGACGAGAATCCCTGTCGGTTTCATTGATGTCGACACTAAAACCGGCCAAATCATAAATCAAAAACGCGTGGCGTCGAAAACAGCCTGGAGCGATGTCCCCACACCGGCGATTTAACGCCGAACATTGGATTCTGTAGGCTGGTTTATCAGATGGAATATTTTGTCATCTGCCTTACGGCTTTGTTTACTTCCTGTCTGACCCTCTTTTCGGGTTTCGGCCTCGGCACCCTTCTGATGCCGGTGTTCGCCATTTTTTCAAGGCGAGAGGGACAAGCAATCTATCCTTGCTGATTGCCGCCACCGGTTCCGCATTCTTCGGTGCATTTATCGGCGCCCGTTTCATGAAAAAAGTGACCATGCGTTTCATCCGGATTCTGATTTCCATCATGCTTTTGGGAATTGCCCTGGCCCTGGGTTTTGGAATAATATGACCCGATTTATCGTACAACCAACACCGGAATCTCAACCTGATGCCTTACCGGATCGACGGTCTCTCCCCACAGAAGGTCACCCAGCAGGCGGTGCCCGTGAGACCCCATCACCAATAGATCCACTTTATGGGATTCGGCATATTTGACAAGTTCCCTGGCAGGGTTGCCATGAGGGAGCGCAATTTCCACCACAACCCCGGAAGCGCGCAACTCCTCCGCAATTTCCGCCAGGTATTGCTCATCCTCACGGGTATGTTCATCATATACACCGCTGCTATAAACCTGAGACGGAGCGGAATCGGATACGTGGATCAAGGTTAGCATCGCTCCTTCGGCCTTTGCCAAAGACAGCGCCCGGCTCACAATTGCAGCATCGC
This sequence comes from Desulfobacterales bacterium, assembly GCA_022340885.1. Classification (GTDB taxonomy): domain Bacteria; phylum Desulfobacterota; class Desulfobacteria; order Desulfobacterales; family UBA11574; genus UBA11574. The sequence continues at coordinate 4,445 of JAJDND010000141.1, forward strand.
TGTCATCCCGTGCCAGGGCGGCTGCAATATGCTTGGTTCGATGGGTTTCAATTCTTTCGATGACTCTGGAAGCGCCGGAAGGCCTTCCTTCTTTCCAGCTCTTTTCCCCGCGAATCAACGGAAGGATAATAATGTAAACGAGGAATAATGAAATGGAGGCCGCGATGCCTATGGCAAGAATGGATAGGAGCATGGGCGCGCCGCCCCCGCCCCATTCCATTAACTGATCATACACCAGTTTGCCGTTCAGCACGATGATGATGACAGAGGTGATCCAAGCCAACACCTTCACCCAGACTTTACTGGCAAAGGCACCCATTTTCAATTTGTCGCTTGTGAAATGTACCAG
>JAJDND010000020.1 GCA_022340885.1 Desulfobacterales bacterium
TAGGATCAATCAGGGCGGTATTTTGACGCCAACAGCCGATCGACTTTGGACTTTAGCTGCATCATCAACAGTTTCCCCGGGCTCAATTTGCCCCTTGCGCGGCCCAGTTGGAAGATCGTCCCGGTGAAATTCCCGGGCACATCCGGTTGATCATATTCCGGCTTGCGGGCCAGCGTCATCGAACCTGCGGGACAGGTGGACACGCACAGGCCGCAGCCGATGCATCGATTCAGATCAATGGACGCTTTTTCACCAACCAGCTGAATCGCTTCCATCTGGCAGCGATCCTCACAAACGCCGCAGCCCTGGCAGGTTTCAGCGTCGACCACGGCAAAAAACGGTGTGGATGCCAGGCTGGCGGGTTTGGGATAGCGTTTTAAATTCCGGAGCACGCCGCAGCAATCTCCGCAGCAGCAACAGATATTCGCGATCTCTTTGGCATTGCTGGGTTGAAGCACCAAACCTGCTTCCTCGGCGATTTTTAGAATGTCCAATACTTCATCCTGACTGATCTCCCGGCCGAGGCCGTTTCGCAGATAATAGTCCGCTCCTCCGTCGAATATGAGGCAGGCCTCTTCAGGCTTGCCGCATCCCTTACCCAACAACCCGAGCTCACGACGGCAGATACACGGTGCCACCACGGATTTGCGGACATGTTTGACCAATTCCTCTGCATTTTCATAGGTCATCACCTTCAGTTCAGCGGACAAACTTTTATTGACAGGGACGGTCCGCAACTGAGGTTTTTTCCAGGCCTGGTCAAAAAGATATGGCATATATTCTCCCATATCCTTTGCCATGCCTTGGTCCAGATCATTGACGTGAAACTCCCAAATGCCGATGACATATTGAAGGGCCATGTATTTGGGTAGGCCGTTTCTGGACGCAATCCTGTAAATCAGGCCTTTTTGAGCCATGGATTCCAATCGCCGGGAAGCGTCCTTCGCGGACATTTTCACGCGTCTGGCCACAACGCGGCTTTCTTCGGGAATCAGGGTCAAATACAGGGCAAACTCGGCCTCTTCAGGCGTAAACAGTCTTTTTAGAATTCGGAACTCCACCCCGGTATCCGTGGAAGGAAATCCACCGGGCAGGTTGTCCAGGTGTTTTGCAAGTTTTCGATAGATGTCTTCAGGCATAGACCCCTTCAGTTAGATTTAATGGGAATATTTTATTCACCGCCCGCTCGCAGGCTCGCTCGAGCTCACAGAGCACAGAGATGATCTGTTTTATTGTTGTCCGTTGAGCGAACGGAAAACAATAAAAACTTGCCTTTCCGGCGGGAAAATAACTCTTTCATCCAATTGGAATTCTTCCACTGTATAAACCCCGGATTTATTGCCTGCCATGTTGAATGTAAATCCCATTTAATCGGGTCGAACCCTTTGTGTCCAGTAAAATTTTTGTTCTTTATTCAAACCCAAAAGAGTCAAAATTATGACATAGCAATAATTTGACGCCAAAATTTCATTATCTTATTCTATCCGGACTTCATGTCTTTGACCATAACTAACTGAAATCAGCTACATTTATCTATCGTGAACGATTTGGCACAGTTTCTGCTTTTTAAACGAAAGCGGTTGTGTTTCCAAAATTTTTGAGTACATTCAGGAAATTTAAACATGGGCAAAAAACCATCCTATGAAGCGATAGCGCAGAGGGTTGAAGAACTTGAAAAAAGATGCCTGAAACAAAAGGCCCTCGGGCGAGCGCTTCGTGAAAGCGAGGAACTGCTGAAAGCCACGGTTGAGGCAACCGCAGATGGAATCCTTGTGGTGGATGAAAATGGGAAAATCCTTCATTCCAACAAACGATTTGCCCAGTTATGGAATATTCCGGATGAACTCATGGAAACAAGAGATGATCGGAAGCTGCTCGACTACGTTTTAAACCAGCTGTCATCCCCCAATGAATTTCTCACAAAGGTTCAGAAGCTGTATAAGTCAACAGATGAAGATTTTGATACGATTCATTTTAAGAACGGGCAGATCTTGGAACGCAAATCTCGTCCGTTGATGAGAAATAAAGAAATTTACGGACGGGTATGGAGCTTTCGAGATGTTACCGAACAAAAGCAAGCCATGAATGCTTTGCAAAAAGGCGAAGAGCGACATCGAATATACTTTGAGAATGTATCTGATGTTATTTTCTCAATAGATCCTGATTTCAGAATTATAAATATCAGTCCATCCGTAGAAAGGGTGTTGGGATATACGCCCAAGGAAATGATCGGAAAACCGATCCAGGATCTGAATGTGCTTGACCCGGATTCGCTGCAAAAAGCGTTTTCTGACATCATGAAAGTCCTTTCAGGAAAACGGATTCCTTTTTCTCAATACGAATTTATTTCCAAGGATGGGGCCAGAAAATTCGGTGAAGTCAGTTTATCCCCTTTAACGCGCAACGGGAAAGTCGTTGCCATGGTCTCGGTGGCAAGGGATATCACTGAACGCAAAAGCATAGAAGATGCCTTGAAACAAAGCAAAGAGCGATATCGTATCGTTCTGGAAGCAAATCCCGATCCCGTGGTCGTTTATGACATGGAGGGAAAAGTTATCTACTTTAACAAGGCCTTCTCAAACGTTTTCGGATGGCACCTGGAAGAATGTATCGGCCAAAAAATGGATGATTTTGTACCAACGGATGCTTGGCCTGAAACCACGACGATGATCAATAAAGTGACATCCGGAGAGAACTTTTCGGGTATTGAAACGCGTCGCTACACAAAAGAAGGAAAAATTATTCCGGTGAGCATAAGCGGAGCCATTTATCGGGATGAGAGTGGCAATCCCATTGGAAGCGTCATTAACCTCAGAGATATCAGTGATCAGAAAGTGTTGGAAATACAACTTCAGCAAGCCCAGAAGATGGAGGCTATTGGCACGCTGGCCGGAGGCATTGCTCACGACTTCAATAATTTGTTAATGGGCATCCAAGGATGCACGTCTTTAATGTTTATGGACATCGATGCGAATCATCCCAATTTTGAATATCTCCATAGAATAGAAAATTATATAAAGAATGCAACGAGCCTTACTAAACAACTTCTCGGCTTTGCCAGAAAGGGAAAATATGAAATCAAAGCCACAGATGTAAACGATCTCGTCAATAAAAGCTCCGAGATGTTCGGGAGAACTAAAAAAGAGATTACGATACATATTAAATGTCAATCAGATATCTGGCCGGTGGAAGTGGACCAATTTCAGATTGAACAGGTGCTTTTGAATCTTTATGTCAATGCATGGCAAGCCATGTCCGGTACCGGGGAGCTTTATATTCAAACGGAAAATATCATATTGAATGATAAAGACGTTAAAGCATACGGAATGCCTTCAGGCAGGTATGTAAAAATTTCTGTCACGGATACTGGTATTGGAATAGATGAAACCATTCAACATAAAATATTCGATCCGTTTTTTACCACCAAAGAGATCAGCAGGGGTACCGGCCTGGGACTTGCTTCGGCTTATGGTATTATCAAAAATCATGGCGGGATTATAAATACTGACAGTAAAAAGGGCGAAGGGGCGACCTTCAACATTTTCCTGCCTGCATCTGAAAAAAAGATTATAAAAGAAAAAATGACACACAAAGAAATATTAAAGGGTTCAGAAACAGTTCTTCTCGTGGATGACGAAGATATAATCATAGATGTCGGCCGTGATCTTTTAGAAAAATTAGGTTATGAAGTGCTCACTGCAAAAAGCGGGAGAGAGGCTGTAGATATCTACAAAAGCAACCGGGAAAAGATCGATATCGTCATTCTGGACATGGTCATGCCAAAAATGGGGGGTGCGGACACCTATGAAAAACTGAGAGGTGCGGATCCCGCTGTAAAGGTTCTTCTTTCAAGCGGCTACAGCATCGATGGACAGGCAAGCAAGATATTATCCAGGGGCTGCGATGGATTTATCCAAAAGCCATTCGATATCAAAAGCCTGTCATTGGAAATAAGGAAAATCCTGGATGACACCATAGAAGACAGTGGCCGATGTTTAAATTAAACCGGCCTTACCTCTGGCCTCCGATCTCCGACCCCTGATAGTGGGTTGATGATTATGGAGATCATTTGATCAGCAGCGGACATGACAGGCGATCCCATGAACAAGCCTGCCAGCTTCTGCTTGCATTCCTCTACATTTAGATAGTGTCCACCCATAAATGGTCTTTTTGCCCAATCTCTGCGTTATGCTCAAAAAATAATCCTCGGAATATCAATTATATGCCTGCAGTTATTTTTTTCGCATGCCTTCCGTCTTCGCCTGAAGGCTACGCCGGACAACTGATCTTGAACAAAAATCCTCATTTATGGATGGACACTATATAGCAATTTCTTTGTTTTGCAGCTTTTCGATAAAAATCCGGTCTGCCGGCGCAAAATCAAACCCGGTAAGATCTTCCGGAGATACCCATTTAAAATCGTCGTGGGCTTTAGGATGGATGGCCCCGCCTTCCCAGTGTGTACGATACGCCAAAAGCTCGATGGAAATATGATCATAATGATAAACACTCGATCCAAGATACCCGCCCACGGACACGTCGATACCGAACTCTTCTTTCATTTCCCGTTTTAGGCACTGTTCCGGCGTTTCATGGGCTTCGATCTTTCCGCCGGGAAATTCCCATTTGTCCGGCGGTCGATCTTCGGGCCCCCGCCTGGCAATGAGTATTTTTTCATCTTTGACCAGTATGGCTGCCGTAACTTTGACGATATCTGAATAGCTCGTATTATTCATTTTAAATTTTAACCGCAGATGGACGCAGATGAACACAGATTTTTTCTTCTGCGCACCCCGCAGAAGAAAACAGGTGTCATCGCTGCGCGAATTTTATAGCCTGAATATCCTGTTAATTCTGTCTGAATTTTCAGTTCCGGATCGGATTCCGAATGACGCAGGCCTTTTCCAACAGATCATTGAAGGCAGGGTTGAACTTTTTAATGAGATCTATTCTTCGGGCAGAGAGAATATTGTCCAGACCCGGCGGGTCCAATCCGATGTCATCTTCCCTGTTGACGGCTTCCATGATAATCGAAATCGCATAAATCGCCATCATCTCGATCATATCTTCAGCGGGAACCGTGCTCCTGTCGATATGGAGATGTCTCAGTATTTCAAAGACGCAAACCGACAACAGCGGATCGGCCGCATCTTGCGGATCCTTGCATTCCTCGAGACTGAAATTGCGATCCAAAAAATCTTCCGAAATCCTTTGCAGCTTTTCAAGCCATGCGCGATTGAGATTTTGCGGCAAAACCCCAGCAGGTCCTTTTGACAAAACTTCGTTATTGAATTTGGATATCATATTTCGGTTCCTTTATCGCTGAACGAAAGCTTATGGCTTTGCATCTTCCAAGTTAATCTTGCTAAAAAAACTTGTCTCTCGCAGAGCACGCAGAGTACACGGAGAAAGACGATGGTCTTTTTTTTCCAGCGAATGCCGGAAAATTAAAATTAAAGTTAGACCAAAGTGTTAATTTACCTGATAAATCGATCAAATGTCAACGGCTATACTCTATTTGGGCATATTTAAACCTAAGCTGAGCGTTTCAAATTTTTGAAATGGTTATTTTAACAAAAATATTAAGATCAGATTAGGCCGGCTTGTTCGGCCCAATCCAACAGGGTATGAAACGGCCCGAAAAACCCGTGTTCATTTTCGAACTCGCCGGTATCGGGGTCGATGGCCGCAAAGGGGACGCCGGTGGCCCGGGTCGCCCATAAATCCCCCTTGCCGTCGCCGATGAACAGGCAGTCTCCGGGCCTGAATTCGAATTCATCCAGCAGGCATTTTAAGGATTCGGTTTTGGGCCAATTGCCGCCGCCCCGGATGATGTCCAGGTGCGATTCAAGTCCCTGGGCGGCCAAGATTCGGCGAAGTTCATCGAGGGGGGTGTTGGACAATGCCACGCGGGTCATGCCGCGCCGGGCAACGGCATCCAGGATATTCTTGCAGCCTTTTGCCGGCGGCGCCGTGCCCATGGACCTTTGCGTCAATGTTTTCAACTTTTGCCAGAGGCCCTCGAACTCGTTTTCCCCAAAGGGACGTTGGATAATTCGGCTTTGAACCCGGCGAATTTTCTCGCCCCGGTCGATGCCGGTCAGAGTCAAATAAAACGCGGCGATCTGTTCCTGCACCATGGGGTCGCCGCTGAATGCCCGGCCCATGGCCCGGGCATTGGCCATATTCGAATCGATCAGCACGCCGTTGACATCGAAAATGCAGATTTTGACTTTGGAAAGATTCATTATATTTATTCAACCGCAGATTTACCCTGTTAAATCCTCTGAAAGAGTCTGGCATCTTCAGTATTTAACGGGGTGGGCGCGGATGGACGCTGAATATTTTTTATCGCTTGGCGAAAAATCTAAAAAGCTTAAATCCGTTATATTTTACTTGGCCACAAAAAGCACAAATGGACACAAAATATTTTTTTCACTTCGCGATAACTGCGGAAATTCAAATATCTTGTATAGAAGTGGTTTCAAAATCTTCAATCGGGTTCAAGGTCAAGGCAAACTGTGATGGCCAACCGCAGGAATATCGGGAATATTTCGAGGATTGGACGTCGTAGTTTAACACAGAGATTGAGACCGAGAGGAGGTTTTGAAACCACTTCTCAAAACATAGAGAAAAACGGAGACAGAGGCAATAGAATCTTTTCCTTGATGGCGTTCAAATATGGATCGCTGCCGGCAAATATGCCACAACGTGGTAATTTTTTATTGACATTCAATATTTAATATTTACTTCTTGAGAAATGAGGTTTTTTGTATTCAGATCGATACATAATCCTTATCTCACCTGATCTCGGCCGTTGCAAAGACCAATCATCAGACGGGCCTACCCCTATGTGTGTACGTTCTGAATAAAGGCTTGGCCAACGAAACCTGAGCTTGTCTTATTTTTCCCAGTACCAGCATTTCACAATTTATATCGATATCTATTTTGTCACATTCCTTCAAGGAGGTGGACTTATGAATACCCATAGAAAAACACTTTACACCGCCGCAGCGATCCTTTTTGCAGGGTTTTTCGTGCTGGCGGCGCATCCATCGTGGGCCAATGAAACCGGTTTGCCCCACAGCATGGTCAAAATAACCGGGCAGGAAGATTTCGTCCATATTTGGACCCTCGGTGCCGAAGGCATCGGGGATGAACAGGACAAACTGGTGACCGTCGACGTGAATCCGAACTCGAAACAGTACGGCAAAGTCGTGAATGCCTTGTCGGTCGGGGGGCGAAACGAAGCACACCACATGGGATTTACGTTTGACCGTCGGTATCTCTGGGCCGCCACGTTGGACACCAGCAAAATATTTATCTTTGATATCCACACCGATCCCGCGCACCCGAAACTCATCCGGACCGTTACCGACTTTGTGGCAAAGAGCGGCGGCGTTGTCGGCCCCCATACGGTGATGCCCGTAAAGGACCGCATGCTTATCACCGGACTCTCCAACAACCGCGACCACGGCGGCCGATCGGCTCTTGTCGAATACACCAATAACGGAAAATATATCGCCACCTACTGGATGCCTACAGATGACAATCTTCAGGGAGCGAAGAAGACCGGAAAATACGCGGATGGCTATAATTACGACGTGAGGGCATTGACCCGGCTGGACACCATGTTCACATCATCCTTTTCTGGCTGGTCCAACTACATGATGGACTTCGGCAAGATGCTCAAAGATGAGCAGGCCATGAAGCGGTTCGGCAATACCTTTGTCGTCTGGCGTTTGAGCGACCGCAAACCGCTCAAGGTTTTCGATGTACCGGGCGCGCCCCTGGAGATCCGCGTTGCCATCGATCCGGCGCATGATTATGCCTTTACCGCCGCCACACTCACTTCCAAACTCTGGCTGATCTACCGTGACAAGCAGGGAGAATGGCAGGCCGAGGAAATCGGCGACATCGGCGACCCATCCAAAGTACCGCTTCCCGTGGCCTTTACAATTTCTTCGGACGACCGGCTGCTTTGGGTCACAACGTTTATGGACGGCACGGTTCGCGCTTACAATATCGAAGACCCTTTCCACCCGGTTCAGATCTATGAGAAACACATCGGCTCCCAGGTCAATATGGTATCGACCAGTTGGGACGGCAAGCGGCTTTACTTCACGAGTTCGCTGTTGTCCAAGTGGGACAAAAAAGGCAAAGACAACGAACAATTTATCAAGGGCTTTGTTTGGAACGGCAAAGAACTCAAAGAACGCTTTGTCATCGACTTTACTAAGGAGAAACTGGGCCGTCCTCATGAAATGAAGTTTTCTTCCTATTCGCTGTATGGTAAGCTGTAAAAATGACATTGAATCAAAGAAAATGTAAACTATCGCGGCTTGGGCTCTCGCTTTTTGCGCTTTTAATTCTCGTGGCGACGCTCTCGATGGAACCCGCTACGGGTTCGAATGTGACGAGCGGTCCAGGAGATGTAAAGACAGGCTATGATTCAAAAACCTACGAAACCCGCTCCATCAGCGTCCTGAAACGGAAAGGTGCTCCGGCAGACCTCATGCGCGTGCTGCAATCTCCGCCGCGGGGTCTGCCGCCGGTGCCTGTCCCAAAGGACAACCCGATGACGCAGAAAAAAGTGCTGCTCGGTAGAAAGCTGTTCTTTGACCGCCGTCTGTCTTTAAATGAAACCATGTCGTGCGCCATGTGCCATGTTCCGGAACAGGGCTTCACCAACAACGAAATGGCCACTGCCGTCGGAATCGAGGGGCGGACTGTCCGCCGCAACGCGCCGACAATTTACAATGTTGCCTATTTTTCTCATATCTTTCACGACGGCCGGGAAACGCGCCTGGAGTATCAGGTCTGGCAGCCGATGCTCAACCTGAATGAAATGGCCAACCCGGGCTTTGGTTACGTGGTGGGGAAGATCCGCAGTTTTTCGGATTACAAGGGGCTGTTCGAATCGGCGTTTGAGGGTCGAGGGCCGGGAATAGAGACCATCGGCATGGCCATCGCCTCCTATGAACGCACCATCGTCTCGGGCAACTCAGCATTCGACCGCTGGTATTTCGACAATGACGAGTCGGCACTTTCAGCGTCCGCACAGCGGGGCTTCGGACTCTTTACAGGGAAAGCCGGCTGTATGGCCTGCCATGTGATCCATAAGGATTATGCCCTGTTTACCGACGATGCTTTTCACAACACGGGGCTCGGCTGGCGGTTTTCCGTGGGCGACGGTCAGGCGGAAGTTCCGGTTCAAATCGCTCCGGGGGTAAAGATAATGGTGCCCAAAAAAGTCATCGACAGCGTAGGTAAACCTCCGCCCAGTGATCTCGGCCGGTATGAGGTCACCCAGGACCCGGCCGATCGATGGCGCTACAAAACCCCGACATTGAGAAATGTGGCGCTGACCGCACCTTACATGCATAATGGGGTTTTCGGGACCTTGAAAGATGTGGTCTCTTTTTACAACAAGGGAGGGATCCCCAACCCGGGACTGGATCCGTCGATCCGGCCGCTGGGGCTGACCGACGACGAGATGGCGGATATCGTCGCATTTCTGCAGTCTCTTACGGGAGACAATGTGGAAACACTGGTACGTGATGCATTTGCAGCGCCCATCGGCGACAGGCGTTGATTCCTTGAAAGCATATGTTCGGGGAATGTGACTTCCCGTGTAACGATATCAGAGGTGATACCATGAACAACAAACCCACCATTATCACCCCCGGAGGGGAATCTTTCGATTTCGGCGGACTGGGCGTAAATTGGAAAATCGACGGCCCGGCAACGGGCAGCCGGTTTTCGGTGATCCATCACCCCATAGCGCCTCATGCACTGGCGGCGCCTTTGCACTTTCATCGTAACGAGGACGAATATTCATATGTTATCAAAGGCAAACTCGGCGCGCTTCTGGGTGACGAAGTCGTGACCGCCGAACCAGGGACATGGGTGTTCAAGCCGCGAAGCCAATGGCATACTTTCTGGAACACCGGCGATACTCCGTGCGAAATTATCGAAGTCATATCTCCCGCCGGTTTCGAAAACTATTTTCGCGAAGTTGCCGCCGTCTGGGGCGATTTAAAGCGTTTTGAAGAGATCAACAAGAAATATGCGCTGGACATGGATTTTGATAGCGTGCCGGGTCTTTGCGAGCGCTTCGGTCTGACTTTTCCGGAGCTTTGAATGTTCGCAACCCAAACCCATTTACGCAACACCTTTTCTCATGATATAAAACCTAAGCTGAGCGTTTCAAATTTTTGAAACGGTTATGGGATCTATCCCGGCAGGATATCTCCCATGTAAAAGGGAAAGACACCTTCTGTGATATCTCTGTAGTATTGGTGAAGCACGTCTCTGACCACCGTAAACGCCAGTTCATCCCATGGGATCTCGTGTTCCTTGAACAACAGCGTTTCCAAACTCTCGTACCCTGCCCGGAAATTTTTATCCTTCAACGGTCCCCGAAAAATCAAATAGACCTGGCTGATAAAGGGAAGATTGTAAAGGGCATAGGGCTCGAGATACTCCACGTATGCCCGAGCCTCTTCATAAAGCTCCCGTTTTGCCCCGTCTTCGACGGTCTCGCCCTGTTCAAAAAAACCTGCCGGAATGGTCCACTTGCCGTAACGGGGCTCGATGGAACGCCTGCACAATAAAATTCTGTCCTTCCATACGGGGATACAGCCCACCACCAGCTTGGGATTTTGATAATGGACGGTCTGACACGTATCGCATACGAAACGCGGCCGGTCGTCTCCTTCCGGGGTGCGAAATGTCAGCTTTGAACCACATTGATTGCAATATTTCATAACGAATATAGAGACATTTTAAAAATTTTCATGAAATATTCGGGCTACCAATTCCACATCACCGGATCATCATCCAGTGGATCGGTGACGATTTTTCCGATCGCATCCACAGCCGCCAGGTCTTTATCGGACAGCCTGATATTTCCGGCCGCGGCATTTTGAACAGCCTGTTCAGCGTTGCGGGCACCTGCGATGGCGGCCACCCCCGGCTGAGAAATGAGCCACCCCAAGGCCAGTTGTCCCAAGGTGATATGATTCGCCGCTGCGATGGGCCGGAGTTTATCCAATGCCTCATGGACCCGCTTAAAATTTTCCGGCTGAAACAGTTTGTTCTTAAAGCGGTGATCACCTTTGGCAAAAGTATGATCCGGTCCGAATTTTCCGGTCAGCAAGCCCTGGGCCATGGAAGAATACGCCAGCACCATGATATGGTTTTCGCGGCAATACGGCAATGCATCGGTTTCGACTTTACGCCAAAACAGCGAATAGGGCGGCTGAAGACTGTCGATTCTTCCGTATGCTGCTGCCTCCTCCATCTGCATGCGTGAGAAATTGGAAACACCGATGGCGCGAATTTTACCCTGGGTTTTCAGGTCGTTCATGGCGCGCATGGTTTCTTCCAACGGAACTTTTCGAGCGCCAAAGGAACCCGGCGGCCAATGGATTTGATACAGATCGATATAATCGGTATTCAAATTTTTTAAAGAGCCGTGGCATGCATCCATGACCTGATTGTACTTTAAATGATTTGAAAATACCTTGGTGGCGATTACGACCCGGTCACGAACCCCATGAAGCGCCTTCCCGACAATTCTTTCCGAATGGCCATCCCCATAGACCTCTGCCGTATCGAAAGTCGTGATACCCGCATCATATGCCGCTTGTATGGCCTTTGTCGATTCATCATCGTCGATACCCACCCACATGTCCTTGCCGGCCTGCCAGGTTCCCATAATGATCGGCGACATTTTTATTTCGGAAGTACCGAGACTGAGAAGTTCCATAATCACCTCCATAATTTGTGAGATGGGTTCGAGACCTTTGAAAAACGTTCAATTTTGCCCAACCCCGCCGTTAGGCTCAAATTTTAATCATCGAAATACTCAATGTATGTCTGTGGTTAAAATTTTCGCCGGCCTTGGTCTTGAACAAATGAACGTTTTTCAAAGGTCTCGCTTCCACTATAGAATCAGTGTAAGCCTCTAATTCGTTTTGTCAAGGATACGGCAATGATATCGTTAGTCGGATGTCAGAGGTCGGAAGTATGAGGTCAGAAGTCCGTGGCAGGAAGTCGGAGGGCCGGTTTCCGACCTCCGACTTCTGGTCCTTTGTAGTCCCCCCTTCCCTCCGTCAACTGTCGTCCGCCTGCCCGGCATAGCTCAAAGAGCGAAGACGGAAACACCGAACGATAGATTATATTTTACGTTAAAAAAAACGTCCAGGTCAAACTATTGACTTGTTATTGTGTATGGTTTAAGTTAAGATGTAATTAAATACATCAATCACTTCTTGTGTATATTTCCGGAATTAATTTTGGAGTCTGCCCAGATAACCTCTTTTTTGGCCTTCCTTCAAAGTGACCTCGAGGGATATTTCACAAGGATACATAAAAGGAAAAATTCCCGATGGAAGGTTATATCAAATCGTACAGCGAAAAAAAAGGATACGGCTTTATACATACTGAAGAATTTGGAGATGTGTTTGTTCATAAATCAGGTGTCAAAGAATTTGGACATTTCGGCTTACAAAAGGGGGACCGGGTATCTTTTGAATTAAAAGAAACCGCTAAAGGAAAACAAGCCGTCAATTTACAGCCCCTCAAATCCTATTAATCCGGAAATACAACGACATTTTTTATATCTATACAATTCATCGGCAACAGGGAGTGCGCCGGAATGCAAAAAATAACGGGACCGCTTTTTTGCATCGAAGGCGTTCATTTCTTTCCATAACCAGCGATTGCATCTATACGTTGAAAACCTTCTCCTCTGGCCCATGTCAGAGCATAACCGGTTATTAAAGCAAATAATTGAAGAGTACCTTGCAGCCCCGCTGTAACGGGATCTACGCTTCGCTGCGACAAGCTTGCAGGGAATCTTCCCGGCAAGGTATTTTGCTTATTTTATATTCGCTCGCTAATCCCGGTTCACCTCGCCCACGCAAACCTTGAAGCGATGCGGGAAACCCCACCCGGTGAATACGTCCTGCCGGTTCAGTAGACTTCCGCATTATATTATTAAAAGGAGATCAGAATGAATATTTACGTAGGGAATCTATCGTATGAAGTAACCGAAGAAGATTTAAAGAAAACGTTTGAGACCTTCGGAGACGTTGATTCCGCCAAGGTTATAAAAGATAAATACACGGGCAGATCAAAAGGATTTGGATTTGTGTTGATGCCCGACAAAGCCAAGGCAATGTCAGCAATCCAGGGTTTGAACGGGAAAGATTTAAAAGGCCGGAGCCTCAATGTCAATGAAGCCCGCCCCCGCCCCGAAGGCCGTCGAAACGGCGCAAGACGTGGTGGAAATAAGCGTAGCGGCGGAAGATGGGGCGGCGGGAAAAAAGCTTATTAAGTGCTCTGATTCAAAAATCCATCTGGACTTGCCCGCCTATGTTGTGTGGAGGAGATCCCGTTATCGGGGCCCCGTAAAGCAGGGCTTTATCCGCCTTCGGCGGATTCCGCGCAGAGGATATCAATTTCCTTTTTCCAGCGTGGAGGTAATCCTGGTCAGGGTATTCCCTTTAAATCTCAATATATACTGAAATCAGGAAGGAGCTGAATGATAGAAACCGCTCTATACGCTCGAATGGGAATGTTGCCTTTTATCTTGGTTTCATTTTTCTTAAATTCATCCCCTGCGCTCTCCGCGCAAAAATCTGCGCATCCCATCACCGATGAACAGGCCATACTTTACCCCGTCAATGAGCTGTTCAAAGGCGACCTCGACAATATCCGCAAAAGAAGGCGCATCAGAGTTCTGGTCAGCTACTGCAAAACCAATGATAGAATCACAACAAATAAACATCTCGGACCTTTTAGAACATGTTGATAAGATAAATTATCTTCCGGATTTAAAAATTTGTCTGAAACCAACATTCCATCATTTCAACTGTGTATGATGCAAACGATATTGATCAAGACATGACCTGGCGCCCCTGACCCGGATAACTTTTAATTTTCCGATAAACCGGTGGGTTAGCCTCATCGAAACGTCGTGTTCGAAAATCGCGCCATCGGGCGTTTGCCCTCTGATCCTGCCGTCAATCAGAAACATGTCCAGAAGCTTCTTTCCGATCTCTGTACGAACATCCGACGGTGTTCCGGCCCCATTCCGGCGGAGCGCACGGGTGTTGGAATTTTCCATATCTGCCAAAAATTTCATAAAATTAAGAATTCTTCCCAGTCGAAGAAGGGTAACGGCCTCTCTTCTGGACGTTACGTGTGAGACCGGCAAGGCGCTGGAACGCATGAGGGAAAATGTATCCGGTAGAATCTTCAGCGCCCGGCACCGTTCATAATCCCGGCTCCCCGGCGCGGGATAAAAAATCGAGATGCCGGCAAGGACCCTTCTGGCCGCCAGAAAAATCAAGTCATCCAGGGATTCTTCGGCGGACTGATCCGGCGCGCCGGCAATCACATACCCCACGGCATCCATACCGTATTTCCCGGCGGATTTCAAAGCAAGGTCAAAGGATTTCCGGACATCGGGCCGGTTGAAACGCGAGAGCTGAATCAAAGACGTCGACCCCAGCGCAAGGTTCAAGGTCTTAAAGCCGGCGATCTGCATGGCATGAATCGTTGCATCATCCAGCGTCACCGGTAAAAGGCCGTTCATGGCCCTTAATTCCAGTCCGTATCCGTTAAAGCACCGGTCGATTTCCTTCAGCAAATGCCGAAACCATTTTTTATCAAAAGAAAGATTTTCATCTTCAAAATCCAGGAACCGGACATTGTATCGGGTGACGACGGTTCCGATCTCATCCATCACGGATTTCACGCTTCTGCGGCGGAAAGGGAGCGGAGACCCCGCGCCCAGGCTGCAGTAAGTGCATTTCATCGGACATCCGCGGCTGGCGGTGATCACTGCGCTTTTTTTATGCTTTCTTTGATAAAAATCATTATCGATGAGATCGGCCGCCGGCGGCAACAGACGATCAAGATCCTCGGAAAAAACCGGTTCGCCGATATGCAGGCTCCCGTCTTCTTTTCTGAAAACGATTCCGGGTATCGATGCGATGTCGCCGCCGTTTTTTAGGGCCCGGGCAAGGAGCGGCATTGAGACTTCGCCTTCCCCACGGATGGCAAAATCAATGGCATGATGTTCCATCGTAAGTTCGGGAAAAGCAGTGGGGTGGTGTCCGCCGGCAACGATGCGACATGCCGGATTGAATCGTTTGACGGCTTCGGCAACGCTCAATACCTGTGAAAAGTAGGGTGTAAACAGGGCTGAAATGCCGACCAGAAATGCTCCGGAATCCCCGGCGGACCGCCCGATATGCTCGAAGCTGTATCCAAAATGCCGGTAATGATGAAACAGTCCGAAGGGGGATCGATCCGGCCTGCCGTAGAATTGCCGGAGATATTCCATTTCCACGGGCAAGTCGATGATCCGGGATCGAGAAGTGGAAAGTGCGTCAAGGATTTTTACGGAAAATCCCCGGACCCTGAGGGCCGCAGCAATACAGGCAAGACCGTAAGGAATGGTTCTTTTAGCCGTCAAATAAAAGTCACGAACCGGCGGCTGTATGAGAAGTATGTCTGTCAAGGCGACGGGCTCCGATCTTTGGATTTTACTTAGAAGCTATCTCAAATCGATCTTTGGCCCAAACTCGGCGTTGGAGCCTCGTTTTAAGTCCTCGACATACTTGAGTATGCCTGCGGGTTAAAACTCGGCTCCGCCTTGATTTCGAACCAAAATCTTTATTTTGAGATGGCTTCTAAAAAGACTTCCCTTCAGGTAATATACAAAGCCTTTATTACCATCATAGATCCAAATCGTGTCAATTTAAATTTTCTTTAGGATCGGGGTATTTCGTTTGACATGTATATGTTCTTATCTTATCGTAACTTTAACAGACAAGGTCTACCAGTTTTAATCCATCCGAAAATATTGACATTAAAATGCTCTCAATTTTTCTGAACTCAAATTCTCACAGAGATTTAGGGCGCTTACCTTCCAAAATAAGTGACAGAAACCATAAATAAGCGTACCAGGGGAGGAGCGAATATGGACAGACAACAGCAGGTAGAGAAACTTGCGAAATCCTGGGAAAAAGACCCTCGATGGAAAAACTTAAAACGATCCTACACCGCCGATCAGGTGGTCAAACTTCGCAGTTCCGTCCAGATCGAATATACCCTCGCCCGTTTAGGCGCTGAAAGGCTCTGGCATTTGATGCACTCGGAACCTTATGTCCAGGCATTGGGGGCATTGACCGGAAACCAGGCCGTACAACAGGTGCTGGCGGGACTGAAAGCCATCTATCTCAGCGGCTGGCAGGTCGCGGCCGACGCAAACACCGCCGGGCAAACCTATCCGGACCAGAGTCTTTATCCGGCCGATAGCGTTCCGGCGGTGGTTAGAAAAATAAACAATGCGTTGATCCGGGCCGATCAGCTTCAGCACTTGCATGACAGAGGCAATATCCACTGGCTGGCCCCCATTGTCGCCGATATCGAAGCGGGTTTCGGCGGACCGCTCAATACTTTCGAACTGGTCAAGGCCTGCATCGAGGCCGGAGCGTCGGCGGTTCATCTGGAAGATCAAATATCCTCTTTGAAAAAGTGCGGCCACATGGGCGGGAAGGTTCTGGCACCCTCTTCCGAATTTTTGCGCAAATTTGCGGCCGCCCGGCTGGCCGCCGACGTCATGGGGGTGCCCACGCTGATGGTGGCAAGAACCGATGCCAGAGGCGCCCGCCTGACCCGGAGCGATATAGACCCCATCGACCAACCGTTTTTAACCGGAAGAAGAACCCTGGAAGGGTATTACGAAATCAAAGGCGGCCTGGACCTTGCCATTGCCAGGGCTCTGTCCTATGCGCCTTACGCGGACGTGATCTGGTGTGAAACCTCGACGCCGGATCTGGGTGAGGCCCGGGAATTTGCCGGGGCAATTCTGGAGACATTCCCGGACAAACTGCTGGCGTACAATTGTTCGCCGTCCTTCAACTGGCGGCTGCATATGGATGATGCCGCAATTGTGAAATTTCAGGAAGAACTGGGAACCATGGGGTATAAATTTCAATTTGTCACCCTGGCCGGTTTCCATACTTTGAATGCCGCCATGTTTGAATTGGCCAACGGGTATAAAACCGATGGGATGGCCGCCTACTCACGGTTTCAACAGCATGAATTCCGCATGGAGAGCCAACTGGGTTACAGCGCGGTAAAGCACCAATCGTTTGTGGGCGCCGGCTACTACGATGAAGTCCAAACCATCATCACCGGCGGCGAGACCGAAACAGCCGCCCTCAAAGGCTCCACCGAGGAAGAGCAGTTTCATGAAGCAGGCAAGGGCGAAAGATGACAGGCCTTCGGCCGCTGGAGGTTGGAGGACCGGGAACTTCGTTCCCTCAAGGGTGGCTTCCAGCTCGGAGAGAGGTAAGAGATTTTACCTTAAGCCTAAAGCTAAGCGCTCCTACAACCTAACGCCGCCGGAGGCGCATTCAATCAACAATCCAAATTGTTTCCCAGTCTGTGTTCCGGACGATAGGGAAAGACATCGATGATTTCTCCGCTGAGCAGCCGGGACTGGATGTTTTGCCAATAAACCGCTTCGAACAGGTCGCTGTGGTGGTTCAAAAAAATGTCTCCCAAATCTCCTCTCAACCCCAGAAAATGCCGGAACTCTTCGGGAAATACGTCATGACTTCCCACACCGAACCAAACTTCGGAAGAAATTTCCTCCTCATAACTCACGGTTTTGGGCATAACCCTGAATTTACACACGGACAACAGACAAAGCTCGTCATAGTCGTAAAAAACTATCCGGCCGTGACGCGTGACACCGAAATTTTTGATCAACAGGTCTCCCGGAAAAATATTTGACCCGGCCAGATCTTTGATGGCATTGCCGTAATCCACGGCAGCAGCCCGGGCATCGGATCGATCCGCTTTCTTAAGATAGATATTGAGCGGTGTCACCCGGCGCTCGATATATGCATGCCTGATAACGACCTGGTTTTCATCGATCATTATATTCTGTTCGGCATTGCACTTCAGGCTGTTCAACAACTCCTCCGAAAAGCGGCCTCGGTTGAATTTCAGATATTCGAATTCCTGGGCATCCACCAGCCGGCCGGCCCGATCATGCTTGAATACCAGGTCATATTTGTCCATTACTTCGTTTCGGGTGGTTCGCTTGGGATAGGCAAAATGATCTTTGATGACTTTGAATACCAGGTCATAATCAGGCATGGTGAACACTTCCATCACCATGCCTCTTTCTCCTTCAGCAATTTCGAACTTTTTGTCCGAACGGCTCAGGTGATTGAGCATGTCGCAATACAATTCGGATTTGCCGTGTTTGTTGTAGCCGATTGAAATATAGAGTTCCGCGATTCGCTTCCGGGGGATGATTGTCTTCAAAAAACTTACCAGTTCCGAAGGTTTTTCGACGTCGACATGGAAATAGGAGCGGGTAAAGCTGAATAAGATGCTGACGTCGTTCTCATCCCAAAGAACAGCGTCAAGGACGATGCCGCCCGCCTTGTTGAGCAGTGCAATAACCAGCGGGAAGACATCCGAACCCACGAAAATACGGCCGATCAGATAGGCGCCCTTTCCGCGATACAGCACGCAAGTCAGCATCTCGATGCGATCGAAGTACGGCGCGTCTCTCCTGCTCCGAAGATGGTTGTCGAGCTTTTCGGCAGCCAGCCGCGCATCTCGTTGAATATCTTCACAGACCGCATGATGGGGGTGATCCTTGAGGATATCTTCCAACATCGACGCCGTCGGCCGGCCGCCGTCATAAGTGCGATACGGGAGACGGCCCAACCGCGGAGATTGTTTCCGGGTACAGGTATCCACGAATTCGATTTGCGGATCCACACCCACTGTAACAAATATTTTCCGGGTCACCGAATTGAAAAAAGTTTCCGCCAGCTCCCACACATCCAGTGTATGGGTCAAGGCAAAATAGTTCTTTTTGACGTCGATCCAGGCGCTTTCGTCTTTGACCCGGCTGCCCAGCAGTTGCCCCACCGCTGCAACGATTTCATCCACCACGGACTTATAAAGATCCAGCCTTTCTTCTGCATCGGCTTTCAATCCATGCCAATCCCGATTCACAAAGCGGCCCCTGGCCCGCTGCGTAATGATCCTGAATTGCGTATGAAATTTTTCAAACGCCCTAAGAACGGCACGAGCAACTTGTTCGGCGGAAGACTGATGGGGAAATCTTTGGTTCATAAAAAGGAGCTAAAGGTGATTGTTGATTTATGATTGAATGCGCCTCCGGCGCCGTTAGGTTTGAGGAGCGCTTCGCTTTAGGCTTAAGGCAAAAGCCCTTGCCTCCACCCTCAATGGAGCGAAGTTCCCAGTCCTCCAACAGCCGAAGGCCTTTCCTCTTTCCCAATTACTTGATGGGTCGAGGAGTTTTTCTCCTAAATCCTTAATAAGAGCGGAATGGATAATCTTTTTTTAAATCGGATGCTGTTTGAGTGGCTTAGGGATCATTAAGTAAGAACAGGCGCATTTCGAACTTGTGTATTTAAAAGAATTTAAAATGATAAGCTTAACCGATTGGTATCTTAAAGATAATATCCTGTTCTTCCTTTACGATCCCTTGCCGCGAGTTCATGCGGTTTAAAAAAAAGATTATCCATGGAGCGCCTGTTCGGAAAACACCCCGAACCCAATTGCTTATCTTCTGACTTTCTGATCCTCTATCCTTCCGTGCTCCGTCGTCTGTTTGTATTCGTCCCTCTTCCGAGCGCAGCGGTCGTCCTTCGTCCCTCGGTTGTCTGTCTTCCGTCCTCCGTCATCTGTCATCTTTCGTCCGTCATCCCAGCGAAGCGGTCGTCCATCTTCCCTCGCCTTCCTCATTTGTTTGCTTCCAACCTCAAGGGAACGAAGTTCCCGGTCCTCCAACGGTCGAAGGCCTTTCCTACATCAACGTCATAGCCGCCGTCCTGGACA
Organism: Desulfobacterales bacterium; assembly: GCA_022340885.1. Taxonomy (GTDB): domain Bacteria; phylum Desulfobacterota; class Desulfobacteria; order Desulfobacterales; family UBA11574; genus UBA11574. Next base: position 19,918 of record JAJDND010000020.1, read on the forward strand.
GCTCGATAATATATTGGGGAAAGATTCCGCCGGCGACCATCCCGAATATCAACAGCCCGGCCAGGACTTTTATAGAACCGGGCACCTGGAGTTCGGGCAACTGTTCTTTGGGCTCCAGAAGATAAGCCGCCCTCACCACCAAGAGGTAGTAGTAAAGTGAAATGACCACATTGATCATGGCAATAAGTACCAGCATAAAGTAACCTTTTTGCATGGCCGCGGTAAAGATCAAAAGTTTGCCCGTAAAGCCGATGGTGGGCGGAATACCGGCCAGCCCGAAAAGCGCCATCATCAGGGCCATTGCCAGAATCGGGGACCGGCGGTGCAGCCCGGCCAGGTGTTCGATGTCCAAATTCCTGCCGTCATCCGACACTTTGACGAGCACCAGAAAACAGGTGAATTTCATCATCAAAATAGAGAGTGCATAAAAAATGGCGCTGGAATAACCGGCCTGACTCATGCTCAAAATTCCGATAAGCACATATCCGGCATGGGCGACGCTGGAGTATGCCAGCAGCCGCTTAAAGTCCTTTTGGACGACGGCGGCCAGATTGCCGATGGTCATGGTCACAATGGAAAGCGTCACCAGCATATGCACCAGGTAGGCGCTGCCGTCGCCGGCCAGTGCAACGATTCTGATGAGGATGGCGATGGCCGCAACCTTGGAAGCCGTGGCGATATAGGTGGTGACCTGGTTGGCGGCGCTCTCGTAAACATCGGGCGCCCAGAAATGAAACGGAAAGACAGCCAGTTTGAAAAAAAATCCGGTCAGCAGCAGAATCAGGGCGATAATCACCACCGGCCGGTTGAGGACCTTCGGAAGTATTTTAAGAATTTCCACCAGATATGCGACATGGATGCTGCCGTAAAGCAACGCAAAACCAAAAAGCATCAAAGCCGATGCAGAAGCCCCGATCAAAAAATATTTCAGGCCCGCATCGACGCCCCGGTCGCGCCCTTTTCGCAGAAAAACCAGGGTGTAAAGAGAATAGCTGGAAAGCTCCAGGGCAACGTAAACGGTCAACAGGTGAACGCTGCTGACCAGCATCATCATGGCCAGCGTACAAGCGCTCAGCAAGAAATAGAATTCCGGGTGATGCCGCTTTGCTATCCCTTCGAGCTCCGTACACAGGCATACCACCAAAAAAAGCCCCATGGACAGCATGACTTTAAACACCTGAGAAAACAGGTCGATACGATAGGTTCCTGAAAAGAGGTCTCCGGTCAAGCGCACACATGCCAGACAAACCCCAACTCCCACGGAAGCCAAAACCAGGGCAGTGAAGTAGAGTTGTTCGGGTTTGATCCGCCGCATCATGGACAAACACAAAAATACGGTGCTCACCAGTAAAAAGTAGAATTCGGGGCTGAAAATTATCCAGTTCATCATGGCAACCCGGAAATAAAAGGTATGGACGCCGTCTGTATCATGTTCAGCATAACATCGGGAAACAGACCGAAAATGACGATAACCGAAACCAGGATCATTCTGGGGATACCCAGCTTAAACGAAACATCTTCAAGGTGCGCAAAACGCTCCTTTGGCGGACCGTAGCAGGTTCGCTGCACCACCCGGAGCATGAACAGCGCACTCACGACCAAAGCACAGACTGCCAGTATGCCGTACAGCGGATAAACTTTGAAGGAAGAAATAAAGACCGTGAGTTCCGCCCAAAAACTGGCCAGACAGGGAACGCCGATGCCGGTCAGCGCCGCTACGATCAAATATCCGGAGGCCACCGGCATGGTACGGCTCAGCCCTCCCAGCTCCACAATGGATTTTGTGTGGGTCCGGTCATAGATATAGCCCACCGACGAGAAGAAGAGTGCCGTCATCACCCCATGGGCAAACATCTGAAAGACGGCACCGTTGAGCCCTTCGACCGTTACCGTGGCCAGTCCCAACCCCACGATCCCCATGTGTGACACGCTGGAATATCCGATGACGAATTTGAGATCGGTCTGGCTCAACCCCACAAAAACACCGTAGACAATACCGATGACGGCCAGCAGCGCCATGAGATGCGCCCAATACTGCCAACCTTCGGGGCAAAGGAAGATGCCCACCCGCAGCACGCCGAAGGCGCCGATTTTCATGAGCACGCCGGCGTGGATCATGCTCACCGCCGTGGGCGCCGCCACATGCCCCGTGGGCGACCAGGTGTGAAAGGGCCAGACACCCGCTAAAATGCCGAAACCGATGTACAAAAGGATAAATGCGAATTTTTGCTGAAAGGGCGTGAAGGTCCCCGGATGCATGAGCGCCACAAGGTCGAATGTATGAAATCCCGATTTGACCACCAGATAAATAATAGCCGGAAGAACCAGGGCGCTGCCCGCCAGAAGATACAGGGTCAGTTTCATGGCCGCATATTCCTTGCGCGTGCTTCCCCACACGGCAATGAGCAGATACATGGGAAAAAGCGACACATCAAACCAGATGAAAATAAAGAAAAGATCCATGCTCATGAACATTCCGAAGACACCGCTGACCAGAAGAAAAATCAGCGCGAAGAACTCCTTGACACGGGTTTCGAGCTCCCACATGGTGAGCACGCCGGTAAAAAAAACGATTCCGGTCAGCAGGAGCATGGGCAGACCGAATCCGTCGGCGCCGTTATAATAGGAAATTCCCAGAGACGGAACCCATTGATACTTTTCCACGAATTGGAGCCCGCCCTGGGTCTTGTCATAGGCAAAAAACAGATAAGCGGATAACAACAGGGTGACCCCGGAGCAGACGGCGCTGACCCATTTGATGGCGTCTTTTTTATCTTCGGGGATAAACAGGATGATTAAAAGCCCGGCCACACAGCTGAACAGAATCGAGGACAGATACGGAAAATGTGCATATGCAATGGGCATCTTGTTATAACCTTAAAAGAAAAAATAAAGTGCCAGAAAAAAGACGGCCACAAACATCACCAGCAGTTTATACTGAATCATGGAAAGATGCAGGTCGGAAATCATCCGGCCGCTTTTTACGGTACCGTCACACACGGCGTCGATGCTTCCGTCAATGACGCGGTTGTCATTTTGGGTACAGATGTTGGACACTCCCCGGTAAATCACGACATCCAGAAGCCGGCGGTACATCCGGTCAATATACCATCGCTCGAGAAACAGTGATTTTAACGCGGGGATCCGCTCGACAAAACCGATCTGACCGGCTTTTCTGCGGCCGAATTCCATCCATGTCACCACAAGCCCCAGCACAGCCAGACTCACGGAGACATATAACAGCCAATCCGAATGATGCCCGGCCATCTCTTCCACGCCGGCTAAGCGGCCTGAAAGAAAACCCTGCAGCATTTTTTTGCCGAAACCCAGCACCACCGTAATTGCCGCAAGGATAACCAGCGGCCATGCCATCTCCCGGTCATGATGATGTTCTGTTTCTTCGTGGCCGTGGACGGCCGAGTTTTCCTGCGCCGCCTCATCGTTTATTTCTTTCGGGAATACGATAATGAAGATCAGGCGAAATGCATAATATGCGGTTAAAAACACGCCCGCAAGTCCGGCGGTCAGCCATATGGGATTACCCAGGCCCGCCAATTGCGCCATAATCATTTCCTTGCTGAAAAAGCCGGAAAACGGCGGCAGGCCCGACAAGGCAGCGGCGGCGATGACCATACAGATCATGGGCGTTTTTAAATGCCGGCCGCCCTTTCTCCCGATGTCGAACATGTCGTTGGTTTCATATTGATGGATAAAAACCCCGGAGCAAAGGAACAACAAGGCCTTGAATCCGGCATGGGTGGTCAGGTGAAATACGCCGGCGACATAACCTCCCGCAGCCAACCCCATAATCATATATCCCAGTTGGCTGATGGTGGAATAGGCCCAGACCTGTTTGATATCCCGGCTGACCATGGCCATGGTGGACGATAATAGCATACTGATGGTGCCGACGGCGAGGCAGACGGTCATGGCCGTTGCTGAATGGCTGAAAAAAGGAAAAAGACGGGCAAAAAGAAAAACCCCCGCAGCCACCATGGTGGCCGAGTGCAAGAGCGCACTGACCGGCGTGGGGCCTTCCATGGCATCCGGCAGCCATGTCAGCAACGGAAACTGCGCGCTTTTGCCGACGACGCCGCCAAAAATCAAAAGGGCCGAAAGCGTGATCAGTCCCGGTGACATGACCGCCGTCACCATGGGGCTGTTCAGTTTCAGAATGTCCAGATTCCCCAGGTTCATCAAGACCAGCAAAAGACCGAGCATAAACGCCACGTCTCCGAGACGGGTCATGACAAATGCTTTTTTCCCGGCCTCGCTGGCACTGAATTTTTCGTACCAGAAACCGATGAGCAAATAGGACGACAACCCCACCAGTTCCCAAAAGACATATAACTGGAACAAGGAGGCGGACAGGGTTAGGCTGATCATGGCCCAGGCAAACAGCGACATGAATGCATAATAGCGGGAAAATCCCCTGTCTCCGGCCATGTAGCCGAGGGAATAGATCTGGACCAGAAAACAGATGACGGTCACGATGGTCAGCATCAATAGGCTCAGTGGGTCCAGAAGAAAACCGACCGGGATGGTGATGAAACCGGATACCAGCCATTTCCCGGCGTATTGTACGGATGTTGTCAGATGCCGGTATTGGATGATCAGAAAAAGAGCGCCCGCAAGTGAGACGGAAACCGCCCCGATGGACAGCCCGGCGCTGAGCCGTTCATTTTTCCGGGTAAAGACCATGATCAGCAAAAAGGCGACAAAAGGCAGCACCGCCGTCACGGCAGTCATTAAAACGGTCCAGTTACTTATGGGTGTCGAAGTCATGTTGTCCTGTAACTTAGCAGCTGTCCTATTTCCTCTTTTCTCTTTCCTGATCTCTGATGTAAAATTGATGATTCATGATTGTTGATTGAAGGTGTCGCTTTGCTCCAGTAATTTAATATTTTACTTTCTCACCCTCTGCTTCCCATCGTCCATCGTCCCAGCGAAGCGGTCGTCCCTCTTCCGAGCGCAGCGGTCTTCCTTATTCCATCGATCATCTGTCCTCTGAGTTCCGACCTCTGACTTCCGTTCTCCGTCGTCCGACTCCGACTTCCGGCCCTTTCCCCGTCAATTATAGGCCCCCGGATCCACACTCCCCTTTCGCCGGTAGGCACAGACGATCAGGGCCAGTCCCACGGAAACCTCGGCCGCGGCGATGGCCAGTATAAAAATCGCGATGGCCTGTCCTTCCAGAAGCTGCCAGCGCAACGCTGCCCCGATAAAGGCAATCGCCCCGGAATTCAACATAATTTCCAGGCCCAAAAGAATCATGATCAGATTCCGCCGCGTCACCGCGCAGAACATTCCCATCAAAAAAACGATTCCGGCCAACACGATCACATGGCTGTATGGCACTATCACTTTTGATCCTCGTTCATATTTACGAATCCCCTAATTCGGCGTTCGACCGATCTACTACCCTATTTTCAATTGCCTAACGTTTGAAGTGATCTAAAGTGCCTAAAGTTGAGGTAGCGCTGACGCGCATTCATTGAAACATAATTAAATTGCCTTAAATTCCTTAACTTTAGCTCACTTTAGTTCACTTCAAACTTTAGCTCACTTATATTGTTCTTTCCTTTTCCCCAAATACAGCACCGCGACCAGCACAATCAGCAGCAGCAAAGAAATGATCTCTATGGCCAGCCAGTGTGCCTGGAAAAGATAATGGCCGAAAGCCACGGGCTCGGCCGCGGCGGCTTTCAGCGGAATCCGTGTATCCGGATCGCCCAGGATCATGAAGGCGCCGGCAACGATGAATATCACGCACATGCCGAGCGCCGGGAGCCATTGGCGAATGGGGAAAAACCGTTCTTCGAATGCTTCCACCTTCAACATCATAATGATAAAGAGGAATAACACCATAATGGCGCCGGCGTAAATGATGACCTCCAGGGCTGCTAAAAAAGGCGCTCCCAAAAGGTAAAACAGCATGGCAACGCCGAAAAAAGAAATGACCAGGTACACCACGGCATGCACCAGATTTCGCCGGCTTATGGCCAACCCCGTGGAAGCGATGATCAAAACCGCCAGCACGTAGAATATGATGGAATATAGCGTCATGACTTTTGGATTGATGACTTATGATTGTTGATTGAATGCGCCTCCGGCGGCGTTAGATTTGAGGAGCGCTTCGCTTTAGGCTTAAGGCAAAAACTGTTATGCTGCATCGTCCCTTGGTCCTTGATTTCTGACCTCAGACTTCCGTTCTCTGGTCTTTGTTTGTCCATCGTCCTGGCGCAGCAATCATCCATCGTCCTATCGAAGCGGTCGTCCCTCGTCCTTCACGCCTCCAACCTCGAGGGAACGGCGTTCCCGGTCCTCCAACGGCCGAAGTCCTTTTCCTCTTTCCTCATTTCTCATTTCTGTCACCTGTCGTCCGTCCTCTGCCCTCTATCGTCCATCGGTCTTTCGTCCTCTGTCGTCCGACTTCTGACTTTAAACACTGAACACTGCTTGCCTCGGCGAAGCTTCATAGAGCGAAGACGGGAACACTGAACATTGAACTCTAACAAATCACGGCATATTACTCTTGACATCCACCGGTGCCTTCTCCCGGGCATGGGTGCCTTTATCCCCCACCTGGGTAACGACCCCCGCATGTTTGTAAAAATTATATTCCTTGTCTTTTCCGCCGTGATCCACCAGCAGATCTTCCTTTTCATAAACCAGTGATAAAATATCTCTGTTGCAGGTTTCAAAATCGGGCGTCAATTGGATGGCCGATGTCGGACATGCCTCTTCACATAAACCGCAGTAAATGCACCGGCCGAAGTTTATGCGAAACCAGGCGGCAATGCGCCTGCCGTCTTTTTGTTCCGCCGATTGCATGGAGATACAGCTCACCGGACAGGCCGCCGAGCACAGGTAACAGGCAACACACCGTTCCCCGCCGTCCGGATCACGGGTCAGGATGATTCTGGCTCTAGATCGTTCCGGCAACGGTCGCTTGTATTCCGGGTATTCATGGGTAAAGGGCTTTCGAAAAAGGTGCCTGAAGGTCATGCCGAATCCTTCCGCCAGCGCTTTTAACGCATCCCATACCTCCGACCCGGCCCCTTTGCCCGGATCCTTTTCAATGTCATGCGGATTGTTATCATTTGTCATAAATTTGCCTTGGGCTAAGTTTTTGACTGGGTTCACCCTCTCTTGTTTCCAACTAAACCGAGCGTTTCAAATTTTTAAAATAACTAACTTGACAATATTTTTAAAGTATTCTGCCATTTTTAATTTCAATAATTTGAAACCTTACAGGATTTCCAATTTCACCACACCTACCGCGTCAGACAACGTTCCGCATAGATGACTATAGCGAAACGGCATCTTCCTTGTATCTGCGGCAAACTTGAAAATCGCTCAATTTAGGTTCCAGATAGCCAGCTTTCATTATTGAAAATCCAAATATCAAATCCCAAATTACAAACAAATCTCAATGACTAAAATTCGAAATTCGAAACAATAATTTGTTCTAAAAGGCTAAATCAAAACAACGACTCCCGTGATCAAAATATTGACCAAGGCCGCCGGCACCAGTAATTTCCAGCCCAGGGCCATGAGTTGATCGTACCTCAGTCGCGGCAGGGTCCCGCGTATCCAGATCATAACCAGGGCCACCACCATGATTTTCAAAAAAAGCCACATTGGACCCGGCAGCCATGGACCGCGCCAGCCGCCCAGAAAAAAGACCGCCACCAGCGCCCCCAACACCTGTATATGGACATACTCGCCCAGGAAAAAGAGGCCGAAACGCATCCCGCTGTATTCCGTGTGGAAACCGGCACCCAACTCATTCTCCGCCTCGGGGAGATCGAATGGAATCCGTTTGCTCTCGGCCATGGAGCTGATGAAAAAGATGATAAAGGAAACCGGCTGGACAAGAATGAAAGGATATTTTGCCTGGGCCTGCACAATATCCACCAGACTGAAAGAACGTGCGAGCATAACGATGGGAATCAAAGACAGACCCAATGCGAGCTCATAACTGATCATCTGGGCGGCGCCCCGGATGCCGCCCAGCAGGGCAAATTTCGAATTGGAAGCCCAGCCGCCCAGAGCAACACCGTAGACACCCAAGGAGGATAAGGCAAAAACATACAAGAGCCCCACATTGAGATCCGATATTACCGGCGGTATTTCCCGGCCCCAAACCTTGAACCCGGATCCAAAAGGAACCACGGCAAACATGAGAAGCGCCGTCACCGCAACAACAGCCGGCGCAATGAGGAAGATCGCCCGATCGGCTGCTTCCGGAACCGTATCCTCCTTGGCGATCATCTTGATGGTATCAGCAATGGGCTGGAGCAGGCCGAATTTACCGGCCCGATTCGGGCCGTAACGCACCTGCAGCCGCGCCAGGAACTTACGCTCCACCCATACCAGGTAGGCGGCGATAAACAGCAACAGGCCCAGCACCACGGCCAGCTTGACCACCAACAAAATGAAGCCGACAATCCAGGTCAACATCACGCGTTTCCATGGGGTTTGAGAATTTGGTTTTTGTTCAGTTCGATCTTCAATGCCTTCATATGCTGCCAATCGAGTCTGTGATGCCGGGGCAGCACGAGCGTGCCACGGGCCATGTTCCCGGCCGGGGATAATTTCACTTCGATGGTCCCCTCATCGGATCGAAGGGCCACCCGGTCACCGTGGGAAAATCCCAGACGGGCCGCATCTTTTTCCGACAGAAACAAGCAGGGGGCCTTTTCCACTTGTCCAAGAAACGGAGAGCGGACGGACAGTTCCTCGGTGCCGAAGGTCCAGTCCACGGTAATCAGTTCCAAATCGTCGTCCGATTCAACACCCGGATGGGATGCGTCGGACTGATCCTGTTCAACCCGGGCCCCGGCGCCTTGTCCGGCATCGATCCGGATGCCGGCGTCCGGAAACGGACCCTTCGACAAAAGACCCGAAAACATGGAATGGGCATCAACCAGCCATTGCATCAGTTCAAAGCGGATTTCTTTATCCAAAGAACCGGATGCTCCCCGTTCGAGTTCCGTGAGCACCCGCCAGGCAGGTTTGGCATCATGACCGGGAATATCTTTGCTGAAAGTTCGGGGCGGATGACTGCCGGCGCCGGTTTGAATGATGGGACGGCCGCCTTGAAAAGCAACGGGTACTTTTTGCGCCCTTCCCTCCTGATTGATGAAGAAGCCGCCGGCTTCATACAGGGTCTCGGTCGGCAAAAAAACATCGGCAGTCTTTGCACTTCGGGAGTCCAAATAATCCAGCACAACGAGCATATCAAGCCCCTGGAGGGCTGCTTCCAATCGAATTCGATCCGGAAAACTAAAAAAGGGATCGAATTCAACCAGCACCAGGGCCCGGATTTCATAGGTTTCGATTTGGGTGAGGATTTTTTCGAAAACCGTATCGCTGTCCGAGAGCATGGCAGCACCGAATGTATTGGCACCGGGAAACAGGTAGAACAAGCCGGCCGTCTTTTTCATGGATCTGAGGCGGCGGGCCAAATCCGAGGCCAGGGACGGGACGGCGTTGGTCACGATGTCCGTGCCGCATACAATTATGGGCCGCGAGCTTTGGAAAAGGTCTTTGGTCAATGCCGCCGACTGATCCGTATGCCATAAGTCATGAAGATTTTCAGGTGCGGCGCCCTTGGAATGTTCAGGGGTCGCGGCCCCCGGCATGTCAGGCGTATCCGGTCCGGACAGGGTTTTCAGCAAATATGCCAGCCAATGTCCCATGGCGCCGGGTGCCATTGGAAAATGGACAAAATCAAAGGGCAAATCCACGGGCCGGGGATCCACAAGGACAACTTTGGCTCCCTTTCTTCGGGCCTGTCGCATGGCCATGGCAAGCATCGGCGCTTCATTGACGGGATCTGCGCCTAAAGCCAATATATAATCAGCGTTTTCCAGCTCGCCAAGGGAAACGGCAAGATCGGAATCGATTGCGGCGGCTGCGTTTTTAACCTTCACATGTATATTGGCATCCATCCCGTATGCGGGGTCTTGCCAGCGCATTGTCCGGCAGAGGCGCTTTACCGCCGTCAGCGTTTCCAGGCTGCTCCTCGCAGCGACCGAGCAGGCAACGGCTTTTGGACCGAAAGTGTCGCTGATGCGCGCCAGTTCATCACAAACGGCCTTGAGAGACGTTTCCCAGGAAGCCTCTTTTCCATGGATGAGCGGCTGCCTTGGGCGATCATCCTGCCCGGCATAATAAAACCCGTACCGGCCCCGATCGCAGATAAAATACCCGTTGACGGCTTCGTTCAACCTCGCTTCCTGCCTGACGATTTGGCGGTACCGTGCACTGACCACGGTACGGCATCCCAAAGAGCAGTTGATGCAAACGGATGGGCTTCGCTCATAGTCCCACCGCCGTCCTGAAAACCGCGACGGCTTGTCCGTGTAAACGCCGGTGGGGCAGATATCTGTAAGATTTCCGGCAAAGGGGCTTTGAAGCGACCCCTCTTTTTGCCGGCCGAAATAAACGCGGCTGCCGATTTGCATGACGCCCAGATCGCGGTAACCGGCGAATTCCTGATAGAACCTGGAACACCGGTAGCACTGGATGCAGCGGTTCATCTCATGCTGGATCAGCGGCCCCAGATACTGGTCCCGATAAGTGCGTTTTTCCCCCTGAAACCGCCGGATCCCATGGCCGCCGGAAACGGTCAGATCCTGGAGCAAACAATGCCCGCCTTCGTCACATACCGGACAATCATGGGGATGGTTCAGCATCAGCCATTCGATAACGTATCTGCGGAAATCGACGGCCTGTTCATCCGTCGTCGATACCACCATCCCATCCTGGGCGTCGATCATGCAGCTCATCTGCACCCCTTTAAAGGGACCCTGTAAAAATTTTACCGCACATACCCGGCAGGCCCCCACGGACCCCAGGGCCGGATGATAGCAAAATCGCGGAATCACGATGCCCAGCCTTTCGGCGGCCTCGATCACCTTGGTCCCTTCGGGAACCTCGATTTCCTGTTCGTCGATAATCAGATTCGGCATGAAAATCCCTTTATAATCGATGGAAGAGGGACGATCGCTTCGCTATGAAGATGGAAGAATGAAAGGCGGATAACGGACGACAGAACGTTAGAAGTTTAGAAGATCAGAAGGTTGGTTTTTTTCTCAACTTCCCAACTTCTTACCTTCTTATCTTCTGTCCTTCCGACTTCCGATCTTCGACTTCCGGTCCTTTTGCCTCCAACCTCAAGGGAACGATGTTCCCGGTCCTTCATCGGTCGAAGGCCATTCCTCTTTCCTAATTTCTTATCTTCTTACCTTCTGATTTCCTGAACTCTGAACACTGAAAGCTGAACACTGTATGTACCTACTTAAACGGACATCTCTTCTCCCGTATGTGTGCCTCCACTTCATCTTTGAAATAGGCCAGAAGGCTCTCTATGGGTGCAATCCCTCCTGGAGCAAAAGCACAGTATGCATTCCATAGATGATGGCACATCTGCTTGATGGTCGAAACATATTCTTCCTGACCTTGTCCGCTTTCGATGCGCCAAAGCAGATCGCGAAGATATGGGAAACCTTCCCGGCAGGGTGTACACCAACCGCACGACTCCCGGGCGAAAAACTCAGTCAGATTCAACGTGGCGGCAACCAGGCAGGTCTTGTGATCAAAAACCATGATCGCACCGGTTCCCAGCCGGTGTCCGGCTTTTTTCAATGTTTCGAAATCCATCTCGATATCATAAAACTCAGGCGTTAAAAACGCCGTTGAAGCCCCGCCGGGCAGGCAGGCTTTGAATTGCGCCCCTTCCCGCATGCCGCCGGCATGGGTCTCGATAATGTCGCTCAAACGGATTCCCATGGGAAGTTCATAGCATCCCGGCCGGTTGACCTTGCCGCTGACACAGAAAATTTTAGTACCGGCGCCGGTTTCGGTCAGGGCCAGGTTCCGGAACCACTCGGCGCCGTTGCGGATAATGTGCGGTATACAGACCAGGGTCTCCACGTTTTGAATCACGGTGGGCTGGCCCCAGAGTCCTTTTTCCGTGGCATACGGAGGGGGTTGCTTGGGGTTCGGCCGTTTGCCTTCAAGGGCCTTGAGCTGCGCGGTCACCTCTCCGCAGATGTACCGCCCCCCGCTTCGATGCACCACGATATCGAAGTCATAACCGCTGTCTAAAATATTTTTTCCCAGGTAGCCCGCTGCTTTGGCGATCTCGATCTCCCGGTCGAGTATCCGGGCGGCGCTCTCGTACTCGGGCCGGATAAAGATGATCCCTTTTTCCGCCCGTGCCGAATATCCTTCGATAATCATCCCCTCGATGAGCATATGGGGATCCGCATGGATCAGTACGCGGTCCTTGAACGTCCCCGGCTCCATTTCGTCGGCATTGCACACGAGATATCTCGGAAAAGGCGCATCATCAGCCACGGTCATTACTTTTCGCCCTGCGGGAAACGCGGCGCCGCCCCGGCCGAGGAGATTCGCATCCAGCATCAATTTCCGGACATCCTTGTAGGAAAAGTTCTTCAAAACATTCGCCATCGCCTCATAGCCGCCGTTTTCCCGGTATTCTTCCATGGAAGCGATCCGGTCCGGTTTTCGATTTTTAAAAAGGACTTGAGGATACATTTACCCGGCCTCTGTTCTCAATTTTTCCAGAATATCGTCGAGCTTTTCAGGTGTCATCGGACCGTATACGTTGCGGTTGATGAGTATGGCCGGAGACCGGTCGCAATAGCCGATGCAGCATACGGGCAACAGGGTGAACAACCCGTCCGCAGTGGTTTCCCCCATTTTGATCCCGAGCTTTGCGCAGAGATGGTCTTGAACCGATTCATATCCGTCCATCCAGCAAACAACGCTGTCGCACACATGAATGACGTATTTTCCCACGGGTTCACGATAGATAAAGGTATAGAACGTGGCGAGTTCTTCCACTTCAAGGGGCGTCAAATCCAGCAAAGACGCCGCCGCTTCCAGGGCTTCGTCACTCAGGTAGCCGTAATGATCCTGAAGATCGAGCATGACATCCACCACCAGCTCCCGGGGATGCTCGGCGGATGATATCTTCTCTTGAAGCGATGCGTTTAATGCTTCCGGCAGCATTTAAAAAAATCCTTCTCATTATTTGAATTCCCCGCTGTCTGCTGGGGTGAATTCAAATTTAACGATCGATATCCGGTAAAATAAAATCAACGGAACCGATGATGGCGATCAAATCGGATATGGACCAGCCCAGCGCCATCAACGGCATCGCCTGCACATTGGCAAAACCGGGGGCCCGTATCCGCATGCGATATGCATATCCCAGCCCGTCGCTGACCACATAGTATCCCTGTTCTCCCCGCGGAATCTCGCAGGACGCATACGCCTCTCCCTTGGGGATTTTAGGACCCCGGGTCACATTGACAAAGTGATGAATCAAACTTTCGATATCTTCGAGCATGTCTTTTCTTTTGGGAGTCACATAGCGATAATCATCGGTAATATAGCGTCCCGCCGGCATGTTTTCCGCAGCCTGTTTAATGATATTCACGCTTTGGCGCATCTCCTCGACCCGAACCAGGTACCGTGCGTAACAATCCCCGTCCTTAGCGGTGGGAATATCGAACTCGAAGGACTCGTAGCCGGAATACGGAAACTTTTTCCGCAGATCCCATGCCAGACCGCAGGCGCGTAAGTTGGGACCGCTGACCCCCCAATCCATGGCATCGTCCAAAGAAATCCGGCCGACGCCCCGGGTCCTGGCCCTGAAAATGGCGTTTTTGGTAATGAGCGACTCATACTCCTTGAGGCGGGAAGGAAAAATATCGACAAATGCATCCACGGCTGATTTCCATCCCTCGGGAAGATCGGCGGCAACACCGCCCAAACGAAACCAGGAAGGATGCAGCCGGCCGCCGGTGATCAGTTCGACGATGTCGAGAATCATTTCCCGTTCCCGGAAGGTATAGAAAGTGGGCGTCATGGCGCCCACGTCATGGGCAAATGTACCGAAATAGACCAAATGATTGCTCAACCGGAAAAGCTCGCTCAACATCACACGGATGTACTGGGCCCGGTCTGGCACCTTGATGCCGGTCAGGGTCTCGACGGCCATAACATACGGCAGATTATTGGCTGCGCCGGCCAGGTAGTCCACACGATCCGTGTAGGGAATGAACTGCTGCCAGTTCTGGCGTTCGCCGATCTTCTCGGCAGCCCGGTGATGATAGCCGATATCCATATCCATATCGACGATTTCTTCGCCCCGCAAGGCAACGATGAAACGGATCAGGCCATGGGTGCTCACGTGGTGCGGTCCGATGTTCAGCACCATTTCTTCTTCCGTGTCCGATCTTCTTACATAAACACCGCCGTCCAGGGGCTGGCGTTTTTCCGCGTCACCCCGGGTATAGGGGGCCATTTCCGTAGCTCTGCCGGGGTGCGTTTTCCGAAGGGGATGTCCTTCCCAGTCGTGGGGCATGAGAATCCGTCGAAGGTTTTCATGACCGTCGAAACGGATGCCGAACATGTCAAAAACTTCCCGCTCATACCACCCGGCAGACGGCCAGATGTCGGTGATGCTGTGGGTGACCGGATCGTCACCCCACAGGGGTACTTTCAAACGCAGCCGGCATGCCGGTTCAAAGGACATCAGGCTGTAAACCATCGAGTAATCGGGATAGCTTTGGCCCTCCCTGCGAGCGGATTCGTCGATGGCCGTCAAATCTTCAAGGCGCCGGAACCGGGGCGTTGCTTCGGTTTTGAGAAAACGAAGCAATGCCTTCAGCCCGTCTTCTTTGACGTGAAACGTCGGCATATCCGAGGTTTTCGGAACCTGCTCGATGACGCCCCCGAATCGCGCCTTGAGAATATCTGCCAGGCCTTTGTCCGTTTCGCTGAGTTCAATCCGGGCGGCCGGCGGTGTCCACATGAGATCGGTGCGGCTTTCAAAAAACTCAGGGGGCGTCGATGACGCCCCTCGAATTGCGGTCCCCGCCATTCCCGGGCCCCTGGGGTCACGGGATTTGGTTCGTCCGTCCACGAGAACCGGCACCTGGGACCCCTGGGTGCCGTCGGTAAAATGCAGGATGGAACGGGTGGGTCGTTCCGAGAGGATCTTGTTTTGTAATAGAACCAGTCCCTGGAGAATCGCCTCCGGCCGCGGGGGGCATCCCGGAATGTAAACATCGACCGGCAGAATCTGGTTGACGCCCTGAACCACGCTGTAGGCATCATACATGCCGCCGGTATTGGAGCAGGATCCCATGGACATGACCCATTTGGGCTCCGCCATCTGTTCGTAGAGTCTCAGCACTACCGGGGCGATCTTTTTGAACACGGTTCCGGAGATGATCAAAAGATCGGCCTGTCTGGGTGAAGGCCGCAACACTTCGGCGCCAAAACGGGCGATATCGTAGCGGGGAGTGAACACTGCCGCTTCTTCGACAAAACAGCATGAAAGTCCGAAAAACATCGGCCACAGGCTCATCGAACGGGCCCAGTTGATGAACGGATCGAGGTATTTTTCGAGGCGGTTTAATCTCTTGTTCGCGTCGGTCCCCAATCAAGTCCTCCCTTTTGCCAGATGTAAACAAGGCCTATGAGCAGCATAATGATGAAAAAAGAGATTTGCAGCCATCCCGGCCAACCGAGCCCTTTGCAGGAGATGCCCCAGGAGAAAATAAAGGCGCCCTCCACGTCAAAGATGAGAAAAAAGACCGCGACGAGAAAAAAAGGGATGGGGTAATGAAGACGGGCGGTACCTGTTGGAATGATCCCGCTTTCATAAGGTCTTGATTTTTCGGGGTTGCTTTTCTTTTCCCCGAGCCATGAAGCGATAAAAAAAAGAGCGGCTACCAGTATGAGAATCAATATTCCATAGATAACCAGGCTGAAAACAGCCGGTTCCCAGGGAGATAACGTTCCGGCAATCGCAACAGGATGCATAGGTTCTCCGCCAAACGATGTGTGTCGAGGCCTTTGAAAACCGTTCATTTTTGACCCAAAAACAGAGGGTTCGATCGAGTATGGATCAATCTATCAATTCATCTTAAACAATCGAGTCCTCGATTGTCAAGTAGTGAAACAGCCAGATACGCAGACGTCCGCGTGAAAGGGGTAAGCGCATCTCCTGAATACGGACGAGCCGAATGCAATACATCTATTTCTTTTTACGGGGCCATCCCCAGTGCTCATAATATTCCCAGTCGCCGATGGTACTCAACTCTTTGATGTGAAGATCCTGGGCGACAAGGCTGGCCCTTAGCACATCCCCGATGGACAGAAGACCGATATATTCGCCGTCTTTTTCCACCAGAATATGACGGATAAACAATCCTAAAAACATTTCATTGATTTTGAGAATGGATGCGGTATGCGGCGCGGTATACAGCGGAGAAACCATATAGTCGCCAATAAGCGCCGTATCGGGATCGAATTCCGGCAGGTTCATGTTGTGCAGCAGGTCTCTTTCCGTCCAAATTCCGGCAATTTTGCCTTCTTTTTGGACCAGTACCGCCCCGATATTCTGCTCGTTCATCAGCCTCACGGCCGCACGGATGGTCCTGTCAGAAGAAATACAAATCATCTCCCTGTTTTTTTCTTTTAAAACTTCTTCTGCAGTTATCATTTTGACCTCCCGAAATAAAATCGTTTAACGATTTTATGAAACTCCCGTTCCGTTAAAAGCGGGACGGGATCCTAAAATTAAAAAAAATGCTCCGGCGTTTTCTTTATTTAAGCGCAAAATATTTGCGATTTGCAAATAAAATGTGCTATTGTTATTTTAGATTGTCAAACTTTCCGAAAAACGATCTTTTAGAATGCCGCGAGTTATCATACCCGACGAATTTTTAGTCCGTAACTTCTTTGAAAACCACAAATAATGGAAAATCTACGCTCAAAAGGAGGTATTTCATGGCGAAACAGACCAAAGAACAACGGAGAAAGAAGGTTATCGAGGTCTTGAACAAGGCGCGCAGCATGGAACTGCAAGCCATTACCCAGTACATGAACCAGCATTACAATTTGGATGATATGGATTACGGCGATTTGGCCGGAAAAATCAAGCTCATCGCCATCGATGAGATGCGCCACGCCGAGATGTTTGCCGAGCGAATCAAGGAATTGGGCGGAGAACCCACCACAGAACCTGCCGGAAAAACCGCCAAAGGCCAGAAAATCCAAACGGTATTTTCATTTGACGCAAAACTCGAGGACGATACCATCGATGTATATAACCAGTTTCTCCTGGTATGCAGGGAAAACGGCGACAGCACCAGCGTGAAGATTTTTGAAGAGATCATCGATGAAGAACAGATTCATTTCAATTATTTCGACAATACCAACGACCACATCGAGAAACTCGGAGATACATATCTTTCTCAAATCGCCGGGACTTCGTCCGCCACCGGTTTGGGGACCCAGGGCTTTGTCGGCAGAGGCGGCTCCTTGACGCCTCAGGGCGGAGCCTGAAGTGGTTTCAAAACCTACAATTGGGCTCAAGGTCAAGGCGGACTGAAAGGGCCAACCGCAGGAATATCGGGAATATTTCGAGGATTGGATGTTTCAGTCCAACACAGAGATTGAGCCCAAGAGGGGGTTTTGAAACCACTTCTAAGGAACAGAGACCATGCATGAGTTAGATCCCATCTTCTCCCCGAAATCAGTGGCTGTTGTCGGCGCTTCCGCAACACCGGGGAAAGTCGGTCATGACATATTCGCCAATATTTTGCGCGGGGGGTATGCCGGTACGCTCTACCCGGTCAATCCCCGCGCAAAATCGATCCTATGCGTCCGCGCCTATCCGACCATCAAAGAGGTCCCCGATCCCGTGGATCTCGCCATGATTATTCTGCCCCCTCAGCCGGCCCTTATAACCGTGGAAGAGGCTGCGGAAGCGGGTGTGAAAGGCATTGTCATTGTCTCGGCCGGTTTTCGCGAAGTCGGCGGCGAAGGGCTTGAGCTGGAAAAACGCATCGTATCCATCTGCAGACAGGCCGGTATCCGTGTGGTGGGTCCGAACTGTTTAGGGGTGATCAACCCGTTGCCCGACATCAGATTAAATGCCAGCTTTTCCGCCCGCATGCCGGCGCCGGGTAAAATTTCATTCATCTCACAAAGCGGCGCATTATGCACGGCGGTGCTGGATTTTGCGGCAGATCGGAATTTCGGTTTTTCCAAATTTATCTCCATCGGCAACAAGGCGGATGTGGATGAACTGGATCTATTGCTTTATCTGCACGAGGATCCCAACACCGAGGTCATTATGATTTATCTGGAGGAGCTTCGCAGAGGCCCTGCTTTCATTGAAACCGCCAGGGCCATCACCTCCGGATACCGGCGCACGCCCATACTGGTTATCAAGTCCGGCAGGACGACGGCCGGTGCCCGGGCCGCGGCTTCCCATACGGGATCGCTGGCCGGATCAGAGGCGGTATATGATGCCATATTCAAGCAGACTGGCATCATTCGCGCCGAATCCATCCATGAGCTTTTCGACTTTGCAGACGCCTTTGCCTACAAAGAGGAAAGCGCTTTGGGCAAATTGAAACGAAAAATGCCCCGGGGCAACCGGGTGGCCATTGTGACCAATGCCGGCGGCCCGGGAATCGTGGCCACCGACATGACGGTCTCTTCCGGCTTGAAACTGGCCCGCTTCAGTTCAGAAACCGTTGAGACCCTGCAACGGCACCTGCCCGAAACAGCAAACCTTCAAAATCCGGTGGATGTCATTGGTGATGCCGCTTATGACCGTTATGAAAATGCGCTCTCCGCCGTTATCAAAGACGAAGACGTCGACGGCGCGCTTGTGATCCTGACCCCCCAGTCCATGACCAATGCCCTGGACACGGCGGAAGCCATTGTAAGGGTTGCCAGGGGATCCAACAAGCCCATCCTCTGCTGCTTCATGGGAATCATCGATGTTTCCCCAGGCGTGAAGTACCTGCAGGAGCACGGATATCCTGTTTTTAACTTTCCGGAAGATGCGGCCAAAGCTTTCGGCGCCCTATATGAATACGCCCGATGGACCAACCGGCGTTTTTTGCCGTTGTTCGATTTCAAGCACGATACCCAGGGGGCTGAAACCATCATTCAATCGAGTCTCGCAGCAGGGAAAACGCATTTGGGCGAACTGGACGGGACCGGCTTGCTCGAATGCTATGGATTTCGTGTGCTGCCGGCGAAACTCGCCAAAAACGAAATTGAAGCCGTTGACGCTGCGAAAGAAATGGCGTTCCCGGTGGTGATGAAAATCGTATCGCCCCAGATTCTTCACAAATCCGACGCCGGCGGTGTGCTGGTGGGTTTAAAGGATGAACAGGACGTTAGAGGCGCTTTCAATCAGATCGTCGATCAGGCCGCCGAATTCAACCCGGATGCGGCCATTGACGGCGTGCTGGTTCAAAAAATGGCCCTGCCGGGCACTGAAACGATTCTGGGAATGAATCGCTATCCGATTTTCGGGCCGTTGCTGATGTTCGGGCTGGGCGGCATCTACGTCGAGGTTTTTGCGGACGTCGTCTTTCGCCTGGCGCCAATCGACAGAAACGAAGCCCGTCGCATGATGCATGAAATCAAAGGGACCCGGCTTTTCGAAGGGTTTAGAGGAAAACCCAAGTCGGATCTCGAAGCCATTGAAAAAGCATTGGTCCGCTTGTCCGATATGGTCATGAATCATCCGGAAATCAGTGAATTGGATATTAATCCACTGATGATCCATGAACAGGGAAAAGGCGCCACCGTTGCCGATTGCCGGATCATTCTGAAATCCGTTGAAAAAGCGTGATGATGCCGCTTCGCGATCATTCCCGATGGAAGACCGACGACCGCTTTGATAGGAAGATGGACGAATGAAAGCAGATGACAGACGACGGATGACGGACGACAGAAGGCAAAAAACGTGTCCTTTGAATTCATATTCTGACCTCTGACTTCGGACTTCTGACCTCCGGCCTTTCCTATTTCCTATTTCCGTGTTCGAAACATCTCAAGTCGGATTTTTTTAATGAATTTGACTTAAGTCAATTCTTTTCATGGAAGACTATGCTAGAAATAGATAACGACTGAAACTCTATATCAACTCGAAGCCATCTCAAAATAAAGATTTTGGTTCAAAATCAAGGCGGATCCGAGTTTTAACGCGCAGGCATACTCAAGTATGTCGAGGATTTAAAACGAGGTTCCAACGCTGAGCTTGGGCCAAAAGATTATTTTGAGATAGCTTCTCATAACATTCCGTTCGGGAGGTATCCGATGGCCGATCGATCCTTTTTATCCGCTCTTCGTTTTTTCCGCCCCAAAGGTGAAAAGTATGGATGTAATGAAGAAAAAATCGCCGAAGGCTGGGGAGAAATTCGTTGCGGACAGAGGGACTGGGAGAACTTTTACCGAAAACGGTGGCAATACGATAAAAAAGTTCGCTCGACCCACGGCGTGAATTGCACCGGATCATGTTCATGGGACGTTTATGTCAAAAACGGCATGGTGGTATGGGAAACCCAAAATACCGATTATCCGAAATGCGGCCTCGGGTACCCCAACCATGAGCCCCGGGGCTGTCCGCGCGGCTGCACCTTTTCCTGGTACACTTACAGCCCGGTCCGTCTGAAACATCCGCTCATGCGGTCGGCGCTTCTCGAAATGTGGCGGGAAGAACTCACAGCACACCCCGATCCGGTGAAAGCCTGGCGCAGCATCGCCGAAAATCCGGACAAGAAGAAAAAATACCAAACCGTGCGCGGTAAAGGGGGATTCGTTCGGGTGTCGTGGGACGAAGCCGCGACCCTCATTGCAGCGTCCCTCATCCATACGATTCAAACCTTCGGACCGGACCGGATATTCGGTTTCACTCCGATCCCGGCCATGTCCATGGTTTGTTATGCCTCGGGCGCCAGATTCCTCTCCCTTATCGGCGGGTCCATGATCAGCTTTTATGACTGGTATTGCGACCTTCCGCCCGCTTCTCCCCAAATCTGGGGGGAACAGACCGATGTCCCGGAAAGCGCGGATTGGTACGAATCCACATACATGATCGTCTGGGGGACCAATCTGCCCATGACCCGAACGCCGGACGCTCATTTTTTTACAGAAGCGCGGTATCGCGGCGCGCAGGTGGCGGCGGTGGCGCCCGATTATGCGGAATATGTAAAGTTCGCCGACACGTGGCTTCCGGCCAGAGCAGGAACAGACGGCGCCTTGGCCATGGCCATGACGCATGTCGTTTTCAAGGAATTTTATATCGACAAACAGACTGAATACTTTTTCGAATATGCCAAATCATACACGGATCTGCCCTTTGCGGTGATCCTCGACCGTCACGAAGACGCTTATAAAGCCGGTCGATTTCTGAGGGCAACGGATCTCGGTGCAGCGGTGACCAACTCCGACTGGAAAACCGTTGTCTTCGACACCCACAAAGAAGCATTTGTGATTCCCAACGGAAGTATCGGATTCCGCTGGAATGAAGAAGGCCAATGGAACCTCGACCCCATGGATTCAGCGGACAATGCGACCGTGAACCCCCTGCTGAGTTATGCGGAAGATGCCGATGAATGGCTGGCGGTCCGCTTCCCATGTTTTGACACCGACGGCGCCACTACCAAAACCGGTCTGGCTCCGGTTAAAAAGGTCCATAACGGCACAGGAACCATACGGGTAACCACGGTGTTCGATCTCATGGCCGCCCATCTGGGAATTCCAAGAAGCCAGGCACCGTCCATCCCGGAAGACTATCCTTCCGGCTACGACGACCCGAAACCCTATACGCCGGCCTGGCAGGAAGCCCTCACCGGCGTACCTCGAAAAGACGTTGTCCGGGTGGCCCGGGAATTTGCACGGAACGCCGAAAAAACACGGGGCAAATCCATGATATTCTTAGGGGCGGGAACCAACCACTGGTATCACAGCGACATGATTTACCGCACGATTATCAATTTGACCACACTTTGCGGCTGTCAGGGCGTCAACGGCGGCGGATGGGCTCATTACGTCGGCCAGGAAAAGGTTCGACCCCAGGCGGCCTGGGCCCAGATTGCCTTTGGTCTGGATTGGAAGCGACCGCCGCGGCAGCAGAACGGAACGTCGTTTTATTACTTTGCCACCGATCAGTGGCGCTACGATCGAATGGATTCCGGTTTTTTTCTTTCCCCTTTGGCGGACACAACGAAACCCCTCCACATGGCCGACTATAACGCAATCGCCGCTCGCTTGGGATGGCTGCCATTTTATCCACAGTTCAATTGCAATCCCATCGAACTGTGCAAAGAAGCCTTCCAGCAGGGCGCGGCATCCGACGAAGATGTCATCGCCTATGTCGTCGACCGGCTCAAAAAAGAAAAGATTCGTTTTTCCATAGAGGATCCCGACAACCCGGTCAACTTTCCGCGGGTTCTCTTTCTCTGGCGCGCCAACCTGCTCGGGGCCAGCGGTAAAGGCCACGAGTATTTTCTCAAGCATCTTTTGGGCGTCGAAAATGCGGTTTTCAACCAGGACAGCGACATCCGGCCCGAAGAAATCGAATGGCGGGACCCGGCGCCTGAAGGCAAACTGGATTTGCTGGTGACCATGGAACTTCGCATGTCCACCAGCGCCCTGTATGCCGACGTGGCCCTGCCCGCCGCAGGGTGGTATGAAATGCACGATCTGAATACGACGGACATGCACCCCTTTATCCATCCGTTCAATCCGGCCGTGGACCCGTCCTGGGAAACGCGAACCAACTGGGACCAGTTCAAGACCATCGCCAAAAAATTCTCGGAACTTTCCGCGGTTCATCTCGGCGAAATGAAAGATCTCGTGGCAACACCGCTGATGCACGATACCCCCGGCGAAATCGCCCAGCCCGAAGTGAAAGACTGGAAAAGCGGCGAAACAGATCCCATTCCCGGAAAAACCATGCCGAACCTTGCGGTCGTCACCCGCAACTATCCGGATACTTACAAAATGATGACCGCCCTGGGCCCTTTGGTAGAAACAGCCGGGGTGGGGTCAAAGGGTGTCTCATGGCCCGGAAAAGAAGAATATGCCGAGCTGAAAGAATTACTCGGGGTGGTGTCCGAACCCGGTGTCAGCCAGGGGATGCCGAAACTCGATACCGGAAAACAGGCCGCCGAAACAATCCTGAAACTGGCGCCGGAAACCAACGGCGAAACCGCCGAAAAATCCTGGCACGTTCTCGAAAAAAAGACCGGCCGGTTTCTGAAGCATTTGAGCGCGTCAAGAAAAAGCGAAAAATATTCGTTTGCGGATATCAGCGTTCAGCCCAGAAAAATCATTACGTCCCCGGTGTGGAGCGGTATCGAATCCGAAGACCGGCGGTATTCGCCCTTTGTCATCAACATCGAAGAAAAAGTCCCCTTCCGGACGCTCACGGGCAGGGCTCAATTTTATCTGGACCATCTGTGGATGCGCGATTTCGGAGAAAACCTGCCCCTTTACCGACCGCCCCTGGATATCCGTGCGCTGGGCTCAATCCTTTTGGACCGGAATGACCAACCGGAGCTTATTCTCAATTATCTGACCCCCCATTCGAAATGGTCCATTCACAGCACCTATTCCGACACGCTCACCATGCTCACCCTCTTTCGAGGGGGTGAAGCCATTTGGATCAATAACGACGACGCCGAAAAAATCGATATCAAAGACAATGACTGGCTGGAATGTTTCAATGCCAACGGTGTGGTCGTGGCAAAAGCCGTGGTCAGCCATCGCATACCGCCCGGAAAGGCGTTCATGTATCACGCCCAGGAGAGGCTGATCAACACCCCGGGTTCCCGGATGTCCGGGCAGCGGGGCGGCACCCACAACAGTGTCACGCGAATCGTTGTCAAACCGACTCACATGATCGGCGGATACGCTCAGCTCAGCTATGGTTTCAATTACTACGGAACCGTGGGTTCACAAAGAGACGAGGTGATCGTCGTTCGAAAAGCAGGGGAGATCGACTGGTATGAAGATTAAAGCGCAAATGGCAATGGTCTTGAATCTGGACAAATGTATCGGCTGCCACACCTGCAGTATACCCTGCAAGAATGTGTGGACGAACCGCAAAGGCGCCGAATACATGTGGTTTAACAACGTGGAAACCAAACCCGGCATCGGATACCCGCAAAAATGGGAAAATCAGACGATCCATAACGGTGGATGGACCTTGAAAAACGGAAAACTGAGGCTGAAGGCCGGCGAACGCCTGCACAAATTCGCCAACATTTTCCACAACCCCGATTTGCCGACAGTGGAGCAATACTATGAACCCTGGACCTATGATTATGACAAACTCATTTCCAGTCCCAATAAACGGTATCAACCTTCCATTCGTCCCAAATCACAAATTACCGGTGACCCTATACGCATAAAATGGGGGCCCAACTGGGAGGATGATCTGGCAGGGGTCAGCGAGACCGGTATCCACGACGTCAACTTCGCCCGTCTCGATCACGCCGTTTATCTGTCTTTTAAACACGTATTCCTTTTTTACCTTCCCCGGCTGTGCGAGCACTGTTTGAATCCCGCCTGCGTAGCCTCGTGCCCTTCGGGAGCGCTTTACAAACGGGAAGAGGACGGCATCGTTCTGGTGGACCAGGAACGGTGCAGAGGCTGGCGCTACTGCGTCTCGGGATGCCCTTACAAAAAAGTGTATTTCAACTGGAACACCGGCCGGTCCGAGAAATGCATTTTCTGCTATCCCAGGATCGAAGCCGGCATGCCGACCCTGTGCGCTTTCTCTTGCGTAGGCCGGATCAGGTATGTCGGTGTGGTTTTATACGATGCCGACAAAATTCACGCTGCGGCTTCTTCAGACCCGCCGGCGTCCCTGTACCGCGCGCATTTGGATATTTTGCTGGATCCTGATGATCCGGAAGTTGCACGCGCTGCAAACGCACAGGGAATTTCTCAAAATTTTATCGACGCCGCCCGGAAATCACCCGTATTTAAGCTGGCAAAGACCTGGGAACTGGCCCTTCCCTTGCATCCGGAATTTCGCACGCTGCCCATGGTGTGGTACATTCCGCCGCTGAGTCCCATTGCCGAACATGTGGAACCAACGGAGCAGGTGGACGCCATAGACCGGCTTCGAATTCCCGTCGCCTATCTGGCGAACCTGCTGACGGCCGGAGACGAAACCCAAATCCGGCGGGTACTCAAACGTCTTATCGCCTTGAGAAGGTATATGCGGTCCATCCGGGTGGAAAATTCCTTGGACGAGGACGTCTTGCAACAGGCCGGGCTCACGCCGCAAACGGCCCGGGAAATGTACCAATTGCTGGCCATCGCCAAATACGAAGAACGCTTTGTCGTGCCCACCCGGGCCGTCGGCGACGGCATGCAGACATTTCGGGACCAGGGAGCGTGCGGGTTTTCCTAAGACTAGGGCGGAGGACGGACGACAGAAGGCGGAAGTCAGAGGACAGAGGACGGACGAACAATGGAAGATGGAAGACCGCTTCGATAGGAGGAGGGACGAAGGAAGAAGTTTAGAAGGTGAGAAGATGAGAAGGTCAGAGTAGATGGATGATCATATCAAAATTCAACTGAAAGTTACATCCCTGCTGCTGGAGTATCCGGATGAAGTGTTCATACGGTCCTTGCCGCTGATTGAAATCCGAATTGCGCAGTTGCCGGATTCATATGCAAAGGACAAACTGGTTCGATTTACGTCTTACTTACAAACTACACCCCTTATCCATCTTCAGGAAACCTATACCGAAGCATTCGACATGAATCCCTCAACATGTCTGAATCTGACCTATCACCTTTTGGGAGACAGCGAAAAACGGGGGAACGTCATGGCCTGTATGCGTCAGATTTATCGTGAGGCGGGTTATGAGACGACTACCGGCGAATTGCCGGATTATCTGCCGTTAATCCTGGAATTTTTATCTGAATGCCCGGCGTCCGACAGGACCGAAACGTTGTGGTCATATCTCGGCGCCGTTGAAAAACCGGCCGGCGCCTTGAGAAACGCCGGCAATCCCTATTCGCTGCTGCTGGATGTTGTCCGGGATCTGGCGGCTGAGTTCAGTGTTCAGTGCTCGGAGGTCAGAGTTCGGAAGTCAGAGGACGGAAGACAGAGGACAGAGGACCGATGGTAGAAGGAAGATCGCCCTCCGATGGCGGGTAAACTTCGCTCGGAAGAGGGACGATGGGCGAAGGACCAGAGGTCGGAGATCGGAGGTCGGATGTCGGAAGCAATAAGGAAGAGGAAGAGAGAACATGCAGAGGATGGGGAACAGACGACGGATGAAGGGCGACAGAAGACAGACATTTTGTCCTCTGACATCCGACCTCCGACCTCTGACTTCTATTCTCCGATCCGTCAATCGACCATCATAAAAAGCTAAAGATTGGGGTCGAAAGATGAACATTGCAAACAATTTGGCGTTTGTCGTTTTTCCGTATCTGATGCTGACCGTCTTTGTGGTCGGCCATATTTATCGGTATGTGACCGATTCCCTCGGCTGGAACGCGAGATCCAGCGAATTTTTGGAAAAAAAGCAGCTTTTTTACGGCGCGACCATATTTCACTGGGGAATTTTGTTGACCCTTTTGGGCCATGCCGGGGGTCTGCTGATCCCCCAAAAGGTCTTTGACGCCGTCGGCATCAACGGAGACACCCACACCATGATTGCCTATTATACCGGTTGGCTTGCCGGCGGCGCAGCATTTGCCGGTTCAGTACTGTTGCTGATACGCAGGGTCACCCGCAGAAGAATAAAGGCAACGAGCTTAGTGAATGACTACGTTACGTTGATCGGATTGGTTATCGTAACAGGGCTCGGTTTCTATAACGTGGTTTTTGGCCACTTTTACGTTCTGGATTCCGTGGCACCGTGGATTCGGAGCATTGTGACGTTTTTACCCAAGCCGGAGCTGATGCTTGGGGTTCCCTTGAGTTACAAGGTTCATATTGTCAGTGCGTTGGCGTTGCTCGGATTTTCTCCGTTCAGCCGTCTCGTGCATATTTGGAGCGCGCCGTTTACCTACTTTCCGAGGAGATGGATTTTGTTCCGCCGCAGCGTTGCGGATTTGTGAATAAAATCGTGTAACGATTTTATGAAACGCGGCGATGCCGCTTGGCTTGGTGAAAGGCTGGGGATTTAAATATAAACAGAGGTTCAAAAATGGATGAAAATGTGTGTTATGCCAAATCTTCCCGCCGGGAAGCGTTAACCTGGACCACTCTGGCGTTTTTCGGCGGTTTTGCGGGGGTTTCAGCGTACGGCCCCATTGTCGCCAAGTTAAAAGACGCCATGGCGCTCAGCCCCTTGTCCATCGGGTTGCTGGCAGCATGTCCCGCATTGACCGGCTCGCTGCTGAGAATCCCGTTCGGCGCCATGGTGGATCGAATGGGCGGTAAAAAGCCGATCCTCGTACTGTTGGGGCTGGCGGTTGCGGGAATTGCCGGGATCACAATACTTTTCGGCTTGTCGCCGACGCCCAAACCCTCCTATTTTTCATTTTTCCTTATGTTCGGTATTTTATGCGGTTGTGGTATAGCTGTATTTTCCGTAGGCATTCCGGCCGTCTCTTACTGGTATCCGCAGAAAAGCCAAGGCATTGCCCTTGCCGTTTACGCCGGCCTGGGCAATCTTGCGCCCGGCATCTTCGCCCTGCTGCTGCCCGTTTTGGCGGTTTCTCTGGGATTTACCTTTTCATATGTGCTATGGTTCGGAATGCTTCTGATGCTGATTGTACTGGTCTTTATTTTTATGAAAGATGCACCCTATTTCCAGTATAAGGACATGGGGATAGACATCGACCCTGAAGCCCTGTTTTTGGCCTGCGGCGAAGAATTGATTCCATCCGGAACTGCGCTGGCTTCCATCCGAAAAGCCGGTGCCGACTGGCGAACCTGGATTCTTACCTTTTTTTATTTTGTTACATTCGGAGGGTTTATTGCACTGACAGTCTGGCTGCCGACCTACTGGGCGGATTTTTTTAAAATCAGTATCGTCAAGGCAGGCTTGTTGACCGCTGCTTATTCTTTGTCATCCAGTTTGCTCAGGGTTCTCGGCGGCTTTTATTCCGATCGAATCAGCGGAGAGAGGGTCGTGTTCTATTCTTTTATTATCGTGGGCGTCGGCGCTTTGACAATGATGCTGGCCCCCCGAACGTTTTCCATTGCTTTTGCCGGCCAGATGTTGCTGGCATTGGGCATGGGATTTGCCAATGCAGGCGTATTCAAGCTGGTTCCCAAGTATACCCCGGCTGCGGTCGGCGGCGCCGCCGGGATTGTAGGCGGGCTCGGCGCATTCGGCGGTTTTGCCATACCTCCGGTCATGGGGCTTTTTGTCAAACTGTATGGCACCGGCGGTTATGCGTCTGGTTTTTCGGTATTCCTGATCCTGGCGGTGGTTGCATTGATTTTGTTCGCTGTGTTGAATCGATATGCAACGGTCAAGTCTGAAGACATCCCGAATGCCGCATGAAAGCGCCTGTTCATAAGGAGGTGCATTTCCCTATTTCCCCGTTTTCTGCGTGACCATGATGCGTTTAAAGAAAGGAAGGATTTAAATCCCCATGCTTTTGAGCACTTCATTGATCTGTTGGGTACTTATGTATCCCAATTCCCACAAAATTTGACCGATGAGTCGATGCCCGACGCCTTCCGTGTCTTCCCTGATCTGGATTTTCATAGCCTCGAAAAGCTGTTCGAGGGAAATGAATCCTTTGTCTATGGCAACAGCACCAAAACGTTTGTCAAGCATTCCTTCAGCCATATTCTGCCTCCTTTTCCTGCGGTGAGATGAACACCGAACCCCAACTGCCGAAAACTACCGGTATAACACCATATGCCGAATACACCATCGCTCCGGTACGGTCAAGGGAAAACCAACATGTATCTTCACCGGTTATATGCCGGATAGGTTATATCAAGTATTGACAAACGTATCGCGCATAGAGCATAAAGCAGAGAGCAGAGGGCGATGGCCGGAAGTCAGAGGCCGGAAGATGAGAAGATTAGAAAATCAGAAGGTTAGAAAGAAAGATGTCAGAGGTCAGAAGACGAGTTGCCTGTTTTCCGTCGCCTGTCATATGATCCATCAATCATCAATCAACAATCATATATCAAAAATAAAATAGAGCCTAACCTTCAAATCATTTAACGAATCGACCATGTAACCAACATATAAGGAACGATCCCTATGGCCAAGAAAACCATCGGCTTTGTCGGACCCGACGGCAGGACCTGCATGTGCGCCTATACGGTATCGACCGTTGAACAGGACCGCTTTACCGGCGCCGTTATCAAGGGCATGACGGGCATGGGCCCTGTAATGGATGCCCTCAGGGGAAAGAAAAAATGGATGTTGAAAATTTTTCCCTTTCCCGGAAAATCGCTGGATGATTACAAAACCGCTATTATAACGGCGCTCGAAACCAAAGAGATTGACTGTGCCGTGATCATGCCCGAGGACTTGATCTATGACGGAATCGTCGACGAACTCATCGATGCCGGTTACGGCGACCGGATCATCGGCCTGACCAAAGAAGCATCTTTTATCGAAGGCGATAAAGTCAAAGCCAAAACCTGGATGAAAAGAGCCGGTGTACCTGTTGCCCCTTTCAAGGTGGTCGATGCGAAAGACCTTATGCAAATCAAGCGTATTGTCACCCACTTTATCCGAATTCACGGCGGCGCGGTTTTCAAATACCCTTACAGTGCCGGCGGCAAAGGTTCCCGGCCGGTTTTCAGGGTCGAAGACATCCTCGATGTGCGGAACATACTGCTCAAAGATTACAGTGAAAATTATAAAATAAGGCACGGAGACCGAAAATGGCCGCTGTTGATCGAGGCTTGGAAATCCGAAATCGAGATCAGCTTTACTGCCATCATCGACAAAAGAGGCAACTTCTGCATCCTTCCCACGGCCATGGATTACCCCCTTCGCTTCGAAGGGCCGCCGAGTCAGACCAATCCGGTGACCGGCGGCATGGGTGCGATCGGCATGCATCCTGGCGAAACACCCGAACTGATTGAGATGGTCGGAGATAAAATCATCCGCCCCTTTGTGAAAGAAATGAAAAAAGGCGGCATCCTCCGGCCATGCATTCTCTATCCGGGGTGTCGCGTATCCATTGATCCCGACACCGGAAAACCCGTAGGTATTCTTGTCTACGAAATGAATATCCGCGCCGGTGAACCTGAAATGCAGGTTGTGGCCCGGCGACTCAAGAATCTGGGCGAGCTGATCGTCGCCGCGCTCGACGGCGGGCTGGATGCCGTAAAACCGGATGTACGATCGGATCAGATTTCCATCTGCATCGCACTGGTCACCGGTCCGGGTGGCCCCCACGGTCAGAAGGGATACCCGGATTCTTACACCAAGTACGAACCGGTTCTCATTAATTACAAAAGCCTTTCAAAGCGGGGTATTCTCATTGTACCGTCGAATATGAGCTGGGATGAAGAGAGACGACGGTTGATCTCCGACGGCTCACGGGTGTGTTATTTGAGTAAAAATGCAACCATCAAACCCGGACAAAAAAGAGGCGAAGTCGCAAAAGCGCTCCGGACCGCACTTCTGCAGGCGTTTGACTTTGGTCTTGTGAGGGTGGTTCCCAGGGAAGCGGAAGAAACGTTCGAGCCTGCACAGATACTTTACGAGCAGGGCAACATCACCGAAGACGAATTCAACAAGGCCAGGGCTGCTTTTGAAAAAGCCAATCGTCTCGCCATCCGCCGGGACCCCGGCCGGATTTATGAAGAATGGGACGAACTTTTTCCTGACTGGCAGCTGAATACATAATCAAGGAGACATACCATGAAAGTGCTGGTCAGCGATAATCTGGGAGAAGCCGGTATCCGGATGTTGCAGGAAGAAGAAGGCATCGACGTCGATGTCGGGACCGGGCTGGACCCCGAAGCGCTCAAAAGCATTATCCCGGCATACGACGGCCTGATTATTCGAAGCGCCACCAAGGTGACCGAAGATCTTTTAACCGCCGCAGCGCGCCTTAAAGTCGTGGGTCGCGCGGGTATCGGTTTGGATAACGTGGACATTCCCGCTGCAACCAAACGGGGCATCATTGTCATGAATACCCCCGGCGGCAATGTCATCACCACGGCGGAACATACCATCGGCATGTTAATGGCGCTGTCGCGGAATGTTCCCGAAGGAACCGCCTCGTTAAAAGCCGGACGTTGGGACAAAAAAAAGCTTCAGGGAAGAGAGGTGTACAATAAAACACTCGGTGTTATCGGATATGGTAAAATCGGCTCAATTGTCGCAGATCTTGCACGCGGGTTGAGAATGCAGGTGATTGTTTATGATCCTTTTGTCACACCCGAACAGTTCGAAAAGGCCGGATTTGAAAGCGTATCCCTTGAAGAACTGTATAACAGGTCCGATTACATCACCATCCATGTTCCCAAGTTCAAGGAAACCATAGGCCTGCTGAACAAAGGCGCCTTCGATCAGATGAAAGACGGGGTCATGATCATCAACTGCGCAAGAGGCGGGATCGTTGATGAAAGCGCCCTTCTCGATGCCCTTGTTTCGGGGAAAGTGGCGGGAGCGGCTCTGGATGTTTTTGAAACAGAACCTCCCGGGCCGGCCCCGTTGATCCAACATGAACGCTTGATCTGCACGCCGCACCTCGGGGCTTCCACCATTGAAGCCCAGACAAAAGTGGCCGTGGATGTGGCCCGCCAGATAATCGATTATCTCAAGTACGGCACCATTATGAACGCCGTCAATGTCCCCTCGATCACCGGTGATTTGCTCAAACAAATAAAACCGCTGCTGACCCTGGCCGATCATATCGGCAGTCTCCAGATCCAGCTTATCCAGGGGCCTGTTGAAGAAGTGTCCATTGAATATGCAGGAGATTTCAAAGGGCTCGACCTGTCGCCGGTTTCGACGGCGGTGTTGAGGGGCTTGCTGGCTCCGGTGGTAAAGGATGATGTCAATTTTGTCAATGCTCAGATCCTTGCAAAAGAGAGAGGTATTAGGGTCAAAGAGATAAAAAGCGATACGCCGGAAGAATATATCAGTCTGATCACCGTTCGTGTTACGACCCCTAAAACGACCAATAGCGTATCCGGGACCCTTTTCGGCAAAGATAAAATGAGGATCGTAAAGATTAACAACTTCAGGCTCGAACTCATCCCGGAAGGACACCTGGCGCTGATATATGCCCTCGAAAAACCCGGCGCCATCGGAAGTTTTTCCTCGCTGTTGGGCAACAAAAAAATCAGAATCGACCAGATGCACCTGGGCCGTGAAGAAACCGGAAAAATGAACATCATTTACCTCAAAACCAATATCCGGATTTCCAATGCGGTGGTCGAACAACTGCTGGATCTCCCGCTGATCATATCGGTAACCCGTCTGGAGTTTGAAACATAGCGAGACCTGTCTCTTGTCATCCAGGCAAAGGTGCTTATTATTCGTTTTCCGGTCTCCCGGAGCATTGGATTTTAGATTGGGAAAAAAGAAATCATGCCGAAAACACTCACCAATCACGCATTGAGAAATATCGCTATCATCGCTCATGTCGACCATGGCAAGACGACCTTGGTGGATGCCATGTTTCGCCAAAGCGGCCTGTTCAGGGCCAACCAAGACGTTCATGAGCGACTCATGGACACCATGGATCTGGAACGGGAGCGCGGGATTACCATTGCGGCAAAGAACTGCTCCGTTCAGTGGAAAAGCGTCCGCATCAATATTATCGACACACCGGGCCACGCTGATTTCGGCGGGGAGGTCGAACGGGCGTTGTCCATGGCCGACGGCGCCATTTTATTGGTTGACGCGGCGGAAGGTCCTCTGCCCCAAACACGGTTCGTGCTCAAAAAAGCACTGGCTGCGGGCCTGAAAATCATAGTTCTCATCAACAAAATCGATCGGCCGGACGCCAGGCCCGGGAAGGTCTTAGATGAAATCTACGATCTTTTGATCGATCTGGATGCGACAGAGGACCAACTCGAATTTCCCCTGCTTTATACGGTGGGCCGGGACGGTATCGCCAAAAAAAATCCGGAGGATGACGCGGTCCATCTTCACCTTCTTTTCGACACGATCATAGAGGAGATATCCGGCCCGTCATACGATCCGGATGCCCCCTTCCAGATGCTCGTGTCGGATCTGGGATATTCGGACTTCATGGGCCGTCTGGCCGTCGGTAAAATATTTAACGGAACCGCCCGCGCAAGAGACACCCTGGTGTGCATCGGCAAGTCCGGGAAAAACAGTCCCCTTAAGGTAGCGAAGCTCCAAATTTACGAAGGCATGGCGTTAAAAGACGTGGATGAGGTTCAGCCCGGAGATATCGTGGTCTTGGCAGGTATTCAAGACGTCAACATCGGCGATACGATTTGCAACAGCCTTTTTCCGAAGGTCCTGCCCCGGATCAGCATCGATGAACCCACGGTATCCATGAAATTTACGGTCAACAATTCACCCCTCGGTGGCAAAGAAGGAAAATACATCCAATCGAGCCGGATTCGTGAGCGTCTGTTCAAGGAAACCCTTCTCAATGTTGCGATACAGGTAGAAAAAGCAGCGGACCAGGATAGTTTTTTGGTAAAAGGCCGGGGGGAATTTCAACTGGCGATTCTTATCGAAACCATGCGGCGGGAGGGTTACGAGTTCTGCGTCGGGCGACCGGAGGTCATCTATCGTTACGACAACGGACGGAAACTCGAACCCATCGAGAAACTGCTGATCGATTGCGAAGAGCGTTTTCTCGGTGTGGTAACGGAAAAACTTTCCATGCGAAAAGGAAAGATGGCCAACCTGGTGAACAAGGGAAGCGGCCGAATTCAGGTTGAGTTTTCAGTTCCTGTCCGCGGACTGATCGGATATCGAGACGAATTTCTCACGGACACCCGCGGAACCGGAATTATGAATTTTATTTTTGACGGTTACGAAGAATTCAGGGGAGAATGCCCAAGTCGATTCACCGGTTCTATCGTATCGGACCGCAGCGGAAAGGCCGTGCCCTATGCACTGTTTAATCTGGAACCCCGGGGCCGACTCTTTGTTACGCCGGGCGAACCGGTCTACGAAGGCATGATCGTAGGCGAACACAACCGGGGCATGGACATCAATGTGAATCCGTGCAAAGAAAAGAAGTTGAGCAACATGCGGGCGGCCGGCAAAGACGAAAACATTATTTTGTCGCCCTTTAAACCGATAACTCTCGAGCAGGCCATCACATTTATCCGGGAAGATGAATTGGTGGAGGTCACCCCCTTGTCGGTTCGTTTGCGAAAGTCCGTACTGTCCGCCCATCAACGACACACCCTGCGTTCCACCCGTTTAAAAGAAAATTCTAATGTTGCATAAACAACATGGCAACAGTCGAATCATATATTCGAGTTTCAAACAAAAATAAAATCGTGTAACGATTTTATGAAACGCGGCTATGCCGCTAAGTTGGCGAAAGGCTAAAATTCCTATCCCCGCAGCAAGCTGCGGGGAATTCAAATTTAAACTGACGCAGAAATTGGGCAAAAAGGGGCGCTTTACAAAGGTCTCACACGCACGCTTATGTCGCAGGAGGCAACAATATGAAACCAAGACGATCCACACTTTCCGTACCCGGCCACATCGAAAAGATGCTTGTCAAGGCGTGCCGACAGCAGGTGGATGTGGTCATGCTCGATCTGGAAGACAGCGTTCCTTTGGAAGCCAAGGCATCAGCCCGAAACCGGGTCATTCAGTCCATCCATGAACTTGACTGGCGGGATATTACGATCACTTTTCGAATCAACGGCCTGGACACCCCTTTTGGCTACCGGGATCTTCTGGAGGTGGTTGAAGGGGCCGGTCCCAAGATCGACGCCGTGGTCGTGCCCAAGGTCGATCATCCCAAAGATATCCATTTTGTCAGCCGGATGCTCGACGGTATCGAGGCGTCAATGGGATTTTCACATCGTATCAGCATCGAAGCGATCATCGAAAGCGCAGAGGGTCTTGAAAAGATAACCCGAATCGCTAAAGCCAGCAGCCGGTTGATCGCCTTGGTATTCGGTATCGTGGATTACTCTGCATCTATCGGCGCCCGTTTGATATCCATTTCCGGTCATGGCGAAAAAGAAGAAGAAATTTATCCGGGGCACCGCTGGAATTTTGAAATGAGTCGAATCGTCATGGCGGCAAAGGCTCACGGGCTTTTGGCCATCGATGCGCCTTATGGAAACTTCAAAGATCCGCAAGGACTTCAACGCAGCACGGCCGTGGCATGCGCCCTTGGATACGATGGCAAATGGGCCATTCATCCGGATCAGATCGACATCATTCAACAGGCTTTTTCTCCGTCCGAAGAAGATATCGAAAGGGCGGTTAAAGTGCTGGAAGCCCACAAGCAGGCAAAAGAAAAGGGACTCGGCGCCGTGGCGGTCGAAGGTCGAATGGTGGATCAAGCCACGGTGCGCCTGGCCGAGCAGTTATATGCCCAGGCCAAGTTTCTAAATATGGTTTAACGGTTTTAAGTCCGATGGAAGAGCGAAGACCGCTTCGCTAGTAAGATGGACGAATGAAAACAGACGACGGATGACGGACGACAGATGAAAGCCAACCCGTCCTCTGACTTCAGCTTACCCGGCAAGCCCGAAGAGCGAAGACGGGACCCCTGAACTCTGAACACTGAACACTGGCCCGTAGGGCCTACGTCTTCCTCATCCTGAGATTGATTTCCAATTGCTCCATGCTCATCCTCACCACGGCTTCAAGATGGGGCTTCTTCTGAAGGTATGTATTGAAAAAGGCTTTGACGCCGTCGGGATCCCGCAGGCCGGACACCGGAACGATTCCGGCGACAACCCGTTCATAGAGGAGTGGGTGAAGACTTTCCAGTGAATCGACGTGCGCCGCGAACCACGGCCACATGGCCTTTGTCGCATGGGGGTTGGCACCCGCCGACACCATGGGGATGAATCGGTTCCTGACCGGCACTTCCTTCAATGTGTAATCGAACGCTTTTCGGATGAGATCCGGGTCCTGAAAACATCCCATGGCGGTCAGAATTTGGATCCGCTCATGTTCACTGCGGCACGATTCAAAGCGCCGAATAAGCCAATTCAGGGTATCGGCATCCCCGGCCAGAGCCCCGGCCATGAGCACGCTTTTGAGAATATCCGGATGGATTGCCTCACCTTCGCGCAAAGACTCGAACCGGACGGCGGCAAATTCAGCAGCATTATCCGACCCGTATATCACGGCATGCCATAATATTTGATCCCTGAGCAAAGCGATAGCCGCAGGTTCCCCGGATGACGGTCGCATCCCGATACGAACCAGGGTATTTTCAAGTATGGATTTCCCAATGGCACGAATCGCCTCCCGGCGGGAGTCCTCTACGACCAGATAGGCTCGAAAAAGGTTGCCGGCCAGGCTGCTTAAAGGGAGATAAGCGTCCTCGTTTTGGTAATTGACCAGAAACGCCAGATACGCTTCGATAGCAGCGCCGCCGTTTTGCACCCGGGCGAAAAGGTCATCTTGAAGACCCCATCGATCTTCAGGAGATACCTTTTTATCCGCAACCCACGGACCCAAGGCCGAAAGATCCTCCAGCGCCTCATACGCCACCCGGTAAAAGCCGGTCTGACCGGCATTGATCTTGTAAGCCACGGTATCGGCGCCCAAATCGACTTGAGCGGATTGATCTTCCATAAGGATGGATATGATTTTCTGACCGCCGGTTTCGCCATACGCCAAGATGGTCACCGGAATAAGCCAGGACTGATCGGACGTGTTCTCGAGATAAGTAAACCGTTTTTGTGTCAATGTCAGAATACGGCCGTCTCGCCGGGCCTGAACCAGGGGATGACCGGGTTGTTCGATCCAGCTTTTCATGAGGGTGATCACCGGTTTTCCGGATGTGTGCTCCAGGGCCTCCCAGAGATGGCGGCTGGCGGCATTGGCGTATTCAAACGTCTTCAGATAGTGCTGTAACCCTTTCCTCATGTCTTCGCCCCCGATGTATTCCCGTACCACCCGTAATATGCTGCTTCCTTTGCTGTAGATGATGGGTGCGGTGCTGGTGTTGATGACCACGTGTTCGCCGCCGGGAATTTCAATGGGACTGGTGTCGGTCAGGCCGTCGCGTCTCATGGCCGAAGCGGTTTGACCCAGCAGGAACTGGTCCCAGACCTGCCACTCGGGATGATAATGGTCCACTACACCGTAAGCAAAGAACGTGGCAAAGCTTTCATTGAGCCACAGGTATTTCCAGTCGGACGGCGTTACCAGGTTGCCGAACCACTGGTGGGCGATTTCGTGCGCAATGACATTGCAGATGCTCATCTCACCGGACCTGGACGTTGCCCCGGGGTAGTGAAGGACCAAATTCTCCCTGAAGGTAATGGCGCCCCAGTTTTCCATGGCGCCGAAGGCAAAATCAGGAACGGCGATCAGATCCATTTTGTCCAGTACATAGGGAATCCCGAAATAGGTTTCACAGAATTGAAGGGCCTTTCGCCCGAATGCCAGACCGAATTTGTAATACCCTTCTCTTCCCGGCAACGTCACGGACCGGACCCTCGGGTCTGTCTCATCCGATTGGATATGAAACGCCCCGACGCCGAAAAACAAAAGGTAGGTGGACATGGCCGGCGTGGATTTAAACCGGACGCGTTTCTTGTTTCCGGACAGCGCTTCTTCGGATGCCACCGGGCAGTTGGACAGGGCTGTAAGATCGGCATCCACGATCATCTCCACATCAAAGACCGCCTTTTCAGACGGATGGTCCATGCAGGGAAAGGCCCGGCGTGCATCGCTTTCCTGAAACTGGGTCACCGCAATGGAATGAATTTTGTCATTGCCTTTAAATATACTGCGGTAAAACCCGGCCATCTTTTCGTTGATCCATCCCTGGTATTCGATAATCAAATGGAACACGCCGTGCAGTGTCCCGGGAAGATCGATTCTCAAACTTTCTTTTTTGGGGTCGACCTGAAATGAACATAAAATATGATTATCGCTTGTTTTGAGCGCACAGCTCCAGACAGCCAGTTCCAGGATGTTCAGGTAGACATGATTCACCGGCTGCCGGGGTTCGAACTCGATCTCGACGCTTCCGGAAAAGCAAAAACGTGCGAGATCAGGCTCTATTTGCAGTGTATAACGGACGGGGCGGACTGGGTTCATAGTACCTCCGAAATTAGAAAGTGATGCAGGAAGGAAATACTTTAAGATAAGATTATTCGGGAGCGAAATTTGAGTCAATTGAAAAAATTATGAACGCGGTGTCATCGCTTTTTTCGACGATGCCGGTTTTTTTCGAATGCCCCCTCTATGGCATGTTTCAAAACCTCGATGTTGGCCGGCTTACATAGATGGCCGTCAAATCCCGCCGAT
Organism: Desulfobacterales bacterium; assembly: GCA_022340885.1. Lineage (GTDB taxonomy): Bacteria > Desulfobacterota > Desulfobacteria > Desulfobacterales > UBA11574 > UBA11574. The sequence goes on from JAJDND010000020.1 coordinate 58,158, forward strand.
TTAAGCTGATCCGAAGCCACATCCGCAAGATAGCCTGAAAACGCATAAATTACCGCTGTTCCATTTATTTTTCTGATTTGTCTGCATAATTGCGTACCGTCCATGTCCGGCATGGACAAATCGGTTATGATCAACGGGAACGCTTCCTTTTGGAATATCTCCAAAGCCTCATCGCCGTTTTCGGCAAGTTCGACATCATAGCCCAACCTCATCAATATGTCTTTCATCGACTCTCTTTGAAATTTCTCATCATCTACAAACAGAATCCTTCCCGAACCTGCGGCCATTTCAGATGTCCTTGTCACGAGATGCACAGACGCGTATTCACTCAGGAGTCGCGCTGCCTTGTTTTACCGTTTCGGCTGTCATTCACCTTTCTGGTTTGCATAACTATGTATCAGCTCGACCCCCATGTCCCAACAAAGCGCGACAAATATTATCCATACCACGCTCCATAACATGATAAAAGTATAAAATGGGTAGAAATGAATGAACACGCTAAACATACCGAAATAAAACAATATTTTCATAATTTATTACCGCCTCAAACAACTTCGACTTGCAAAGAGATTTGCCCGCTTTGGCAAACTATAACGATTATCGGTCAAACATCAGTAAAAGTTAAGTTCAATACGAAACATGCCGATATTATTAGAGCCGAAGGTATATTCAATGTTAAAAAAAATGCCGAACACCTGCTGTTGCATTTTCTGATTTCAATACTTTTTCTTTCAATAGCTTGAAACATATGATATTTTAGACTAATTCGATCCATACGATAATTTTCGGAATACCATAATATTCTTATGATAAGGTTGCCGGTCAATGAAGAGAGCATTTGAACAGGAAAAAGACAACATGCAAACTTCGGAAATAACACTTTCAAAAGATCCATTGACCGATTTTGAAAAGCTCATCGAAAGACAAAGTTAACATAAGGTGATATTATGACTCGGATGCCAGCCGGAAAAACCCTTTGGATAATCCTTTACACAACGGTTTGCATTTTGGCCGCTCTGATTGTTTCGGCTCATGCCGATACGCGATATGTTTCCGATATGCTCATTATTTCTGTCAGGGATGCCCAGCGCCATGATGCCAATGTATTGGGATATATTAAAACACCGACGGCGGTGGACGTCCTTGGAGAACAAGGAGATTATTTAAAGATAAAGACGAAAGACGGTCTCGAAGGGTGGGTTTTGGCAAAATATATTGTTACCGAAAAACCCAAGGCCCTGATCATCGAAGATTTGAAAAATCAAATCGAAGAATTAACCAAAGAGGTCGATACAGCCGAACCCAAGCAAAATACGCTATCGGACGCATCATCCGAAACAACGGGGAATGATGAAAAAAAAATCAGGGAGCTGAAAGAGGCCGTCGATAAAAATCAAAAGCTTGCCGACAAAGCCGGGCGTGACTTTGCAGCTCTGGATAAAAAGTACAAAACACTTCTTTTGCATTCGGGGAATACGGATCAATTGCTTAAGGAAATGAACCGGTTGAAAAAAACAAACACCCAATTGAATGCAGAAATCACGACCCTTAGAAAAAATACCGGCAACCCATTGAAATCGAGAAAAGTTCAATTGTTCATTGCGGGCGCAGGGGTCCTGCTTATCGGAATAATTCTCGGAGGCTCTGCAAAGAAAAAGAAGAGATACAAACTGACTTGATTTTCATACACCCTTTACGTTAACATTGGAAAAATAAGTTAATCCCTTTTTGCCATGATGTTTATCCAACGTTAAGGTTTTAATAAAGAAACTCGGCAGGTTGAATACCATAGGCCGAAGAATCCAGGCTTTTCACAATATTTCTTAAAAATGCCCCGGATTCGGGGTCACGTTCATCCAGATCGGCTTCGCCTATCTTTATGTAGCTGTTCTTCCCACCCGGAGCCAACAACATGACGACGGGGCGCGCCTTGTCGGTTTTTTTCCCGGCCTCCGTGACCAGCGCCAATTCGCCGGTGTCCAATTCCAGAAATGATCCGACAGGGTAAACCCCCAGCATATTGATGAACGCCTTAATGAGGACCGGGTCGAAATCCGTTCCCGAATGGGCCTGCATGTAACCCAGGGCCTGGTTCTGCGTAAGCGCCAACGCACGATAATTGCGTGGAGAGGTGATGGCATCGAAGACGTCTGCAATGGTCAAAATCCGGCCGAACAGACTCACGGACTTTTTTCGAGGAATTTGGGGATAGCCCGAAAGATCATATTTCATGTGGTGTTCAAAAGGAGGGAGCAGAATTTTCGACTTTAGATCACGGGCAGCCTGTAGTTTGATGATTTGAGCGACACTATAGATGGTATGTTTTTTGATTACTTCGAACTCTCTTGCGTTCAGCTTTCGGGGAAGACGGATGATTTCAACAGGAACATCCAGCTTTCCCAAATCGTGAAAAAGCCCGCATATGCCCAGCCTGTTGACAGACATCCGGGAGATACCGATGTGCCGCCCCAAGCACATGGAAAGTATGGCAACGTTCACTGAATGGGTGAAGGTGTAGTCATCATAATCGCGAATGGTGCTGAGCCCTAAAAGAACCGACTCATCCTCCATAACGAGATCCACCATGTTTTGGATGACACGAAGCGCTTTGCGAACCCCTACCTTTTTTTGAGTCGTGATTTTCTCGGCTACTTCTTTTACGGAATTCAACGCATAAAAATAAGATTCTTTGGCTTTTGCTTTCCGAAGGTTTTCGCCATCTAAAGCTTCTGTATCGGAAGCCTGTTCCGTCATAATTGTATCTTGCTCACAAACAATTTCCACCCAGGCGCCTCCAAGGGTCTCCAGTTGTTCGTTGAACCATTCCAGGGATTCTTTGTGCTGCTCGCTGTCGTTCAACATCCGGCTGAAAGCGACAATCTCCTCCGCCGGAGCCTCCTGGATCGAAGGATAAAAGCAAAGTCCTTGTAAATCGCGGCTTTCGAAATATTGGATCATATTGCTCATCAGATGGCCGATTTCGCGTCTGTGGATCACCTTTTCGCTCTGTAGAAAAATATTCCCTCTGGAAACTCGAACGATTATCTCGTCATCCTCCATCAACATCCGACGGACGACATTTTTGAAATCATCAATGCATTCCATCATCAACGGATTGGTGACTTGATGGATCTTAACCATGTAAACGAGCCTGTAAAACGTTTTGAGAAAATCATCGGACAATGTTTTTTCTTTCCGGTTCATTGACGATCCTTTAAGGCTTTTTGGTATCCAGACCGAATATTGGGATACATACTTTTGGACGCGTTATGAAGAATTTTCCGGGCCTCTTGGGTATTCAGCTCGAATAATGCCAGTGCAGCGCCCCTTCGTCGCAGGGATCTTTCGGGGTTGAATTTCCATGGCTGACCGAGGAGGACTTGGCGTAAAAATGGAAGGGAACGATGCGTGCCACAACGGCCTAATGCCCTATAGCAGCTTAATATCTGTTTATCGGTGCGGTAGAGAACTTTGCTCTGTTCGAGAAAATCCAAAATCAACCCCCCGGTATCTTCGGTTCGATATGCTTCTATGTGGTCCCATACCATTCGACGAATGGGAAGAACAGGGTCGTTGATTAGGGGAAGCAGCTCCTTGACCATATTTTTATTTCTTCGTTTCAGAGCTTTCAGCGCCTCCAATCGCACCCAGCTCGATGAATGGATTGTCATCTTGATAAGGATCTGGGCAGCCCGCTCACCTTTGATATGCCCGAGAATGTAAACAAGTTTTTTGACTAAGGCCTCATCCGGCAGATCCAGCAACCGCTCCAGTGGTTGAATATCCTTCATCGCCAAGGATCCTACAATTTCCATAATCTGGCGTTTCACTGAAGTGGAGATGTTTCCCTGCAACATCGGTCCCAGTGCGGTGACGGCCGACGACGGAAGGTTAATAAGCAATTTTCGAAAAACCGCAATTTGATCAGCATACTGTTTATCAAGGCTCGGCAAAACGTCTTCGAGAACACCAAGGACGCTAACATCGGTAATATGGATTAAGAACCGATCCAACAAGGGTTCAACCCAGGGTCTCTCGGTTTTGCAAGATCGGCACACTTTTTTCAAGTTCTCCAGAAAATCATGAGCAATCCGGAATTCTCCCTGTGCAAGGGTGTTTTTAAACTCATCCTTTATGAATTCCAGTACAGTCACAAAATCCTCTTTTTCACTTTGATCCATTAGAATCACTTGCAAAACGTCAAGCACATCTTCCGTATTTTTTTTCGCTTCCTCCTCGGCAACCATTTTTTCGATGTATTGCAACTCTTCCGGCCTCATCTCACATATGATTCTATCCTTATCCGAAAGATTTATGTCCACTACCGGGCCTTGATCCGTTGCCGTACCAATCGAATCGTGCATATCGTTATCCATGGATTCCTGACTGTCTGCTTCACCCTGAAACGCAGCGCCTTCGACAGCATGATTTCCCGACGCCGATCCCCCATGGTCGATCAAGTTAAAGGTGGAAAAATCTTTTACGGTATCAGCCTTCCACAAAATATCCATAGCCGCGTACTGCAAATGCGGGAAATCCTTTTCCCATAATGCAGTGACGAGATCCCCCTTGGGCTCTTCCTGTAAATTCCGATATTGATTGATGATTTTAATAAACTCAGAGATTTCGATGAGTTCGAGTCCGGCTTGAAATTCCAGCCACTGGATGCCGTCTCTGTAAAGCGGAGATGCCCATTCTCCGGTCTTGGGATCGTCCCGGTAAACCGGTTCTTCCTCAAAAAGAAGCTGGTTCTTTTCAACATCGAGCCTGAGATCGCTATGTTGTTTTAGAAAAGCATCCATGGAGGATATGACTTTCTGTAGGGATTCCTTGTAGATGACATGATGCGCCGGATACATGGTATGGTTTTTTGCCGCCATAAACAACAAAACGACTATGGACTTAACATCCTGTATTTTTTGAGATGTTTGTCCTATGACATTGCCAGTCACGCCTATTTTTGTGGGTTTTGCCGTCATTTGTCGTTTGATATAGGCTTTGCGGCCATTATCCGATATCATAAAAAATTACGGTAGGTTTTATCCTTATTATCGGATATAATACATATTATCATTAGCCGATTTTTTTTTGAGGAAAAATAAACAATGAATCAAATCTTTAGTGATGTTGCAATCATCGGCGGCGGTATCATGGGAAGCGCCGTCGCATATCATCTGAAGCAGGCCGACGCCAATCTCGACGTGGTCGTTGTGGAGATGGACCCAACTTATTCCAGGGCGTCGACCACCCTTTCCATGGCCAACGTCCGTATCCAGTTCAGTTTCGAGCAGAACATCCGGATATCCCAGTTTGCCTTCGAGGTGCTGGAAGATTTCGGAGAAAAAATGGCTGTCGGCGATCATCGACCGGACATCGCTTTTCGACGTGAAGGCAATCTTTTTTTGGTGGACGATTCCAGCATACCATCGGCTGAGGCAGCCGTCAATCTGCAGCAAAGCCTCGGCTGCCGCGTAGAATGGTGGACGCCGGAAAAAATAAAGCAAAACTATCCGCTATATGCGCCGGAACACCTGGCAGGCGGAACATTCGGCTTTCTGGACGGCCATTTCGATGCCTATGCCTTTCTCATGGGATACAAAAAAAAAGCGCGATCAATGGGAACGCGCTATATCGAAAACCGGGTGATCGAGGTCCTGACCGACGGTTCCCGGGTCAGGGGCGCCCGACTGGCCTCGGGAGAAACTTTGTCCGCCAACTGTGTGGTCAATTGTGCCGGGGCATGGGCGGCCGAAGTCGCCCGGTCGGCCCGTATAAATCTTCCCGTAGACCCGGTCAAACGGCAAATCTTTGTACTCGACACAGCCGTCAAACCCCAGGGTCCCCTTCCCCTGACGGTTCTGCCGTCCGGGCTCTATTTTCGGACCGAAACCGGCGGACGGATCCTTCTCGGAAAATCCATGCCCCAGGACCCTGTGGGCTTTGATTTTTCATGGGATGACAAACGGTTTATGGAAATTCTCTGGCCGGAACTGGCCGAATTCGTGCCTGCCTTCGATACCCTCAAGCTGCTTCGAGGATGGGCCGGCCTATATGCCGTCAATACCCTCGACGGCAACGCAATCCTCGGCGAATGGCCGGAATTGAAAGGTTTTTTTCTTGCCAACGGCTTTTCCGGCCACGGCCTCCAACAGGCACCCGCCGTCGGCCGATATCTCTCCGAATTGATTTTGAAATTGCCGCGCACACTCGACCTTTCATGTTTTGGCCCCGAGCGGATCGTCGAAAACAGGCCTTTAAGTGAAAAAGGTCTTGTGTAACCGTTTCGAAGGTTAATGAATACTTCCAATCGAATCTCCCATAAGGACATACGTTTCAATATCATTTCTTGTGTTTACACACAAATCCTTGTCAAGCGCTATTCTTCCTTTTTCAAACAACATAACGACCGTGGATCCTCCCATTTCAAAATGTCCTTTTCGGTCGCCCTTGGCAACTCGATGACCTGAACGGTATATCTGGCGGATTGATCCGACGGTAAAAGCGCCGATTTCAATCATTGCAATTCGACCAAAGTGGTCGGAATCGAAGATGGTGAGCGTCCGATAGTTATCGGAGAAAAAGGGAATGAGTCCACGGAGATTGTATGGACCACTTGCATGGTACTTTCCTTTGATGGATGTCGCTTCGCCCGGAAAACCGGAATCCGGAAAGTGGAAGTGATGATAATCCTTCAGACATAAACGGCTTACAATCATTGAACCATGACTGAATTTTGCTACCAGTTTATCACTGAGCAGAAATGAACGAAGATTGAATATGCTTCGTTTGATTCGAAATGTCAAATCAGGATCCAGTGATTGATAGGCAAGAATCTTTCCGTCCACAGGAGAAATGCACACATCAGGGTCCCAGTTAATCCGTCGCTTGGAGAGATCGAGTTCTCGTCTAAAAAAATCATTGAAACTCTCAAAGCCTTCGATCGGGCACAACAATTCATCCGTATTTACCTCCATCTTTCTGATGAACGATTCTATTCTTCTTTTACTGAATCCCTGCTTATTCATCCAGCCATATAGCTGGGAAATGTATTTATTTCTGAAAACAATGCAGCTTACAAGGTCTCCCATTTTGGAGTTGTATAACCAATATAACAAACCATCTGCGTAAACATGCTCCATCCGTAGCATGCTTTCAGCACGATCAAAATATTTGATTGAAATTCTGTTGCTCATAGATTTAACTCGAAAAGTGCATATTCCCGGTTTGGATTTTTCACATGTTCCCCCAAGAGTTTCTGAGCTCTGTTATCTCTGGCCATTAATGAAAATATTACCGTTTCATATCCATGTTTCAAAACTTGGTGAACCATGAAATAACCAATAGCTCGGCCCAATCCGGACTTTTTCTTTTCTTCTTCGGGAGTAATGCCGATTAGATAAAAATTTATTCGGTTTGCACGCTGTCTGTAGTTAAATAACTTAAAAATTGACAATAGATTATACCTTCCATTCATAGACCGAATGACGTCTGAAATTTCCAAAATAGCCAATGCAAAACCTACGATGACATTCTTCTCATTGTAAATAAGCGTAAAAAGTTCCGGATGAAATGCATAGCGGGCTTTTTCAAACAATTGTCTGAACTCTTGCAAGGGAATCGGCGTGAAACCGGTAAAATCTCTGAAAGACCTTGTTAACACGGAATGAAAATTGCCCAAATTATCCATTAATTGCCGTCTATTCAACTGTTCAAATCGATAACCTTCGGTCAGCAAATATCTGTAACGTCGTTCACCAAAAGCAACTATTTTTTGCAGATTTTTATGACCGGTAACCTCCACAGAATCCCAAAAATATTTTGCAATGAAACCATACTTCCCGAAAAATTCCGGATAATACGGCTTATTATAAGGCTCCCCATAAAAAGGTTTTTGATCAAACCCTTTTGTCATAAACCGATATCCATGCCAGATATCAAAGTTCATCGGACCCCAGACGCGACGGAGCCCTATATCTTCTCGCAGCCATTTTATTGAACAATCTAAAAGGTCTCGAGCGATAGCGAAATCGTCGATGCACTCAAAAAAACCAATGGCCCCAACCGGTGTCCCGTCTGTATCCTTTAGATCCTGATTGGACATTGCTGACACCCGTCCGACAACTTTTTCACCGGCCGTGGCGAGAAATTGTCTATGACAATTTCCCGGTTTTTGATAAAATGTGAAATCGGGTAAAAATCGGGTGCACATTTCTTTTTTCAGCGGCGGAATATGATTTTCATCGCCATCATACATTTCATAACCGAATTTTATGAAAGCGTCTGTTTTTGCGGAATCGAATATAAAAGGCTTTATTGCCACCGGATTTCTCCTGTTTCTCCATTCATATGTAACAGAGAGGCTTCGGGGATGCGTCTTGTCGCATCTCTGACACCCACAATCGTCGGAATCCCCAGCTCCCGTCCGATTATGGCAGTATGTGATAAAATACTGCCACGTTCAACAATCAATCCCTTTGCCCGCATCATCAGAAAAACCCATCCCGGATCCGTCATTTCCGCAATGATGATGTCACCGTTTATCTCTAAATCGGCATCCGGCTTTCTTACGATTTTCGCTCGTCCCGAAACCCGTCCCGGAGAGCAGGCGGTACCCCGAAGGTTAGCCGCTTTTTCAACGGGCATTGTCTGAAAATCATGATCCTCCTGAATTATCTCTGTATTTATTCCCCGGGTTGTAATACGACTGGGAGGCGTCGAAGATCGACCTTGCCGCCGATAACGCTCTTTACGGATGCGAACACTATGCTTGAGATCGAGATCAATAGACGATCTGTTGATCACCGGAAAAATTTCATCCAGCGCGAGATAAAAAATATCCTCCGGGTGCTCCAGAAGGCCGATCCTGGAAAAAGATCGGCCCATGGAAAGAAAAATTTTTTTCACCAGACCATAGGCTCGGGTGCGCGCAAACCGCATGTTTTCCCTGTGAACAACACCGTCTCGGATGACACTCAAAAGATATCGAAGGAGACAGCTCGTCGATCGGCTCTCATTGGCCAACCGTGGACTTTCTGTCTCGTCCGTCCGACAATTCATGTCTTCGATGTTCTTTAAGTTCATACTCTTATCACATAGAAGGGTCTGCCGAATCACCTGAATCAGAATGGTCGGATCATCACGCATCGATTTAGTCTCGAGTTTCAGCTCATGGAGGCTTCTGTCGCCGTATTTTTGAATATGGTTTAAAAACATACCATAGATGTCGCTATACTCCGAATTTTCACGAAGAGCCCTGAGAATCTCATCATCATCAAGGTTAAAAAGTGTCTGCAGACCTGAACAGCGTCGTATCTCGTTGCAGATATTCAAAACAGACCGGACCGGCTTTAAACTCTCCATATCGTCTGCGTGAGACAGAAGGTAATGGAAATGATTTTTCGCCCGAGTGGATCGCCCTGATTTGTTGAGAAGCCGATTCATAAGTTCATAGGAGAAGATCAGAAAGATATCATTTTCGATGGTAATCGGCCAGATGCGGAACAATTCAATTTCCAACCCCTTAAAAATGATATACAATGCTTTGGCTGAACAGGCATCGAAATCGATTGCGGCAAAGTCCTTGTAAATTTTTTCGAATCTTCGATAAAAATGGCGCCGGTAAAAATCTTTAAAAATGAATCTCAAAAAAAGAGTGGCATAAGAAACGTAAGATGATGGAACCGATTGAGTAACAACGGTCGTATCGTCTTCAATTCCCAATATTCGATTGCAGGCAGTTTTGTCCTTTGCGAAAGCTGGACTAAAGGAAACCATACTATACCAGTTGGTCAGATTGTAATAAATTCTGCCGTCAATGTACCCGATAAGGGCTTCAAAAATGGATGAACAGTTCTCAATGCGCCTGCGGTTCAGCGTAAGTCGAACCATCGTTCTTTTCATGACATTATCGTAAACATGTCGTGCAAACGAATATGTCAGCGGTGTAGTAACACCCGGGTAACTTTCAACGATGTTGGAATTATCCCATACAGTGATGTCTCCTGTATCTTTTGTTTTAAATGTGATTGGTCGCGTCTGCAACAAGGAAAGCATACCGGTTGCATCGAATGCCCATTCGATATCCTGAGGCTCGCTGAAATTGGACGCAATGGTTTTTGTCATAAGAAATAAAGTTTGAATCTCGTCAGAATTCAGTATCGGAGTTTCGGACGCTTTGATAGCGGTGAGTTCCGAGCCGTTATGTGAATTTTCCGACATCCACATCTTGAATTTTTTAATATTTATTTGGGATCTCGAGACCTCACCCGTTTTCGGATTTATCCAGTAGGTATCCGTCTCAACCATGCCGGATACCACACCCTCACCAGTTCCATATCCGCAGGTAATCACATAATTGGAAGTGTTTGAAACCGGGTCTCGTGTAAATATAACGCCGGACTTTTCGCTGGCGGTCATTTCTTGAACGATCACGGCGACATGAAGAGGCAAGATGGGTATCTTCAGAGCACGACGATAGATAATTGCCCTTTTGGAAAGCGCACTCGCCGCGCATTGTACGATTCTATCCATCAATGCCTCTCTTTTTACAAAAAGATAAGACTCTAAAATGCCGGCAAAAGAAGCATTTTCGGAATCTTCAGCGATTGCGGACGAACGCACCGCAAAATGAGAAATGTTATTCAAATTTGCATCCAGGTGTTTTCGAACGATCGCATCCAGTGCTTGTCTTGCGGGTACGATAAGTTTTTCTAAAAAAATTTCTTTGATTATATTCTGGTCATGTTCCTGTAATATTTTTTTCAAATCGATGCGGTGCTGTTCCATTAAATTCGAGAACGCATTGTGTGGAATGACAAACCAGTGTGGAACTCGCAATCCAAGCTTTGAAAGCTGCCAGAGGTTTGCAGCTTTGTTCCCTACCTGTCCGGGATCAGGGGCGTACGGATCTGAACTCGAATAAATAACCGCGGCCCGAATCTTTGTCGGATTTGAATTCGGCAACATTTATTTCTCCTTCCGTTTTTGCTTTTCACTGAATCGGATTGATTTCATAGAGTTCAAGGTTCGTGTATCCCATGGCCCGGTTTTGCTGAAGTAATTTCGAAGCGAAATCTTTCTTCCGTTTAAAAGCGGTCAATGTATCAGGTGCCACACGATGATTTAACAGATTATAATAAGACAATCTTGCATTCGGGCACGCCTTTTTCGATATCTCGTAAAGAAGCGCGATAAAGCTGTCATCTTCGACCCAATCAAAAATATTGGATAAATTAAACTTTGAAAAAGTGTTGCATTCGCATCGGTCAAGAAATGATTCGATTTCCTCGTTTACGATGGTGATACGATCGACTCTTCTGCGGATTATGTCGAAATTGTTTTTCTGAAGATAGGGTGGCATGCAATCCTCACTCGGATAGGACTTGGTCAAGACCCAATGTACAAAATAGTTTTTCCAAATCGGAAGGTTTCTCAAAACATGATCGGCCTGCTTTCGAATAAGAGGGCCAAAACGAAGCTCCTGAACCAACCGGAAATGGGATGGGTCCATATAGCGGCTCATAATCGTTCTGCAAAAGAAAAAATTGAAAATCAATCGCCACCTACGGGAATTCCAAACTTGATCAAAGAAGCGTTTTTGTGTGAAAAGCGCTTTGTGTTTCAATAGGGCTTCAACCTTCTTCGAACCCAAAAAAATTCGAAGCAATTTGCCGAAATGAAAGAAATAACGATCTTGCGTTCCTTGTAAAAGGACTCCATTTTTAATTAAAGTACGATGTTGAGACCAGTAAGTGCGTGCGGACAAAGTGAGGCAGCGTTCAAGTTTTTTGAATAAATGAAGGCGATCATTGCAAGGATGTACTCCCAGAAAAGATAGCATTTCAGAATATTCCAGCTTCCTGAAGCAAGCAAGTTTCAATTCAAGCAAAAAATTTTGAATGACATTCAGGTCGATGCTCACGACACAAAGGGGGTCGTCCAGAAGAAAACCGATACTCAGATCCCCACCAGAAGTAATAGATAGAACATTGTCCTGAGCGGACACGGCCAGGGCACGCTTCAGTACGAGAGGATCTTCCCAGCAGGTGCTATACCCGATTTTCGAAAAAAATTCGGCCGAAGCCACTTTACTTCTTTTGATTTTCACAAGCTTACAATCCTTATTGTTACTAAAAGCGATTGAATAGTTACAATGAATATTTCTGTGGTGGTTTTCAGACCGAACAGAACGGGCTGTTTATTGTAAAAGCTTACATAGGTCATTACCATGAAGAGATATACTGCTATCATGTAGAGCAAGATGAATCCGATGACCATGTCGAAATAGAGATAAGTTACGGCAGCTATCGATGCGCCGCTGAGAACAATCGGAATCACCATCGATAAACGAAATCCCAAAACTTTGGAATAGGTCTGGTACGCGGTTTCGTCCTCTGGACGCCTTATTTTCCGAGCGATTTCCCAGGACAGCGAAGACCATAAGAAGACTGTTCCAAGAAACAGAACCTGTCCGTTGGGAATCGCCGCTCTCATGTTGTTTTTGTAAATAGAAACGACATACAGAAAAAACAGATAAGAGATCGGGTTGTGAGTCAACAGGGCCGTCAGGATGTTTTTGGAAATAAGCTCTTTCAAGAAAAAGTATTTATACATGAAACAGGCATAGCCGAATGTTGAAAGGAAAATGAAGGTCGAATGAGTAAAAAACAAGTTCAAAATAAAAAGAAACGCTACAATGAGTCCACCTAAAATTTTGAGATCCGCAATGTGCACGTCGCCTCTGGAGACCGATCTATCCGGAAAATGCACAGGGTCGGTTTCACGGTCTTTCAGTTCGTCCATAATCCTGAGCAATAGCAGAAACAGTGGAATTGTAACTGCGCCTGAAAAAAGTACGATCTCTGACGGAAAGAACCTTCCATGGTCGGAAAGACTGAGAAGGTCGATCCCGCACCATGCGCTCATAAAAAAAAGCAGTCCGAATACAATATTGCACGGCGGATACATCTCAGAAAGATAAATACGGATTCGTGCCAAAAAAAATCTTGCGGAATCAGCACCAATTTGATTCGTTGTATTGTTATGCATATTTTTTTTCATTCAAATTTATAAAACGATACTTGTTTTCAGAGGTCCTAATTCAAAACCATGGTACTTTCCCAACAGATCAATCAACTCAATGTCTTTAATCTCTAAACTTCCAATGGAAAAATTTTCCCGGATTCCAGACAGACCGAGCAGCATTGTCTCGGCCATACAGGCAAAAACCTGACCGCTCGGCAAGGGGTAAGCCGGTATCTTTATTGCTTCCCGGTTGGGAAGTTTCACAATCCCTCCTGTGAAATACATTACGTCTTTTCTTCTTTGAATGAGCGAGGGATCCGTGGCGGATGGAACGGAGACATCGCATATAATGGCGTTTTTTTTCACCAAACCTTCTCGAATGATCTTTTCGTGAGAATTCGACACAGCCACAATGACATCTGAACGGGCAATGGACTCGATGTCGGTCGAGACTGAAATCATATCATTGATCATGTTTTTCTTTTTAATGCCGATGGCCTCCCAAGCTGCTTTCGGATCCGTATTTTCATCGACAAGTATTTTAACGAGCGGGTTTTTTGACAACCCTTCTACAACTCCCGTCGTTGCACCCGAAGCAGAGCGGCCTTCAGACAATATCCGGTATGCATTTTGAAAAATCTGAAACCGAATATTTTCCAGACGTTCGAGAGATCCGGAATTTGAGGATCCAATGAGATTAATTTTTGAGACATAATTCGAGATCATTAAAGAATAGGAAGCCCCAATGTTCCCTGCAGCCCCAACTAAAGACAATGAAATATGAGAGGGGTCCAGACCCCTCATGAATACCGCTTTCATGATGGCCCTGACGGCTATCGCTACTGTATTGGAATTGCCGGTTGTAATCGTGAGCCCGGGATTCCTGATTGATAGTCCGTTATTGCTGATGATGGATGTGTACTGCCCCAGTCCGACTACTTCGCATCCCATTTCGTATGCCGCCCGGACGGCGTCTTCGACCATATCGAGAGCCGGTGAACTGCATGGTTTTTTCAAAAATTCTACCATGTGACGAGAAGTTACGGGAACAAGGATGATATTGAAATTTATTTTCTTACCGGAGCCGGATGTAATATCTGTAGAACCGACATGCATCGGTTTTGCAAAGGACATCATATTTCGTATAAATCTGTCTTGACGCATGGGGGAAGCCACGTCAAACGAAGGGTCAACGGCTTTTAATTGATTTTCATGAACATAGTGAACGAGAAAACCGACTTTGGGAATAGATTTTTCGTTCCCATGTATTTTTATGTCTCTTGATTTCGGCTTTTTATGATGTTTTGAAATACCGCCAACATCCGTGACGAACCGGAGAAGTTCAAGGGCACGCTTTTTCGACAACACTTCACACAATTGTTCAAATGCATCAAAAACTTTGTCAAGATCTCCGTATGAAATATATGCCGACGGCTCAAGGCGAAGCACACAGGGAGCGCTCAAGGTAGGGAAAACTCTCAGGTTATGACGGTGGAAAAGATAGCCCGAAGCGAAGTATCCAAGCCAGCCAGCCTTGTCGATCTCGCTTATAATCAATGAATCTGAATTTTCTTGAGACGCGAGCACAACGCCCATCATGAGACCTTTTCCACGGACTGTATCAATGACACCGGGATATTTCTCAATTAATTGTGTAAGCCCCCTTTTAAGGTAAGACCCCTTTTCCTTTGCCATTTTCAAGATATGGTCCCTCTCCAACACATCGAGGACCCTGTTCCCGACAGCCGATGAGATAGCATCTTCCGCAAAAGTGGAGGCGTGAAGGAGCGAAAATTCATTTTGGTATCGATCCCGGTCGACCAGCACTGCCGAAATCTTTGCGATACCCCCACCGAGTGATTTTGAAAGTAAATAGACATCCCCGACGACGCCGGCGTATTCCGATGCGAAAAACTTTCCGGTCCTTCCAATTCCAGACTGGATTTCATCAAAAATCATCGGAATCCCATATTCGTCACAGACTCTCCTGCACTCTTTCAAGAAGTTTTTTCCGATCTGTATGATTCCCCCTTCTCCTTGAATGGGTTCCACAAAGAACGCCGCTATGTTGCTAATGTATTTTTGTTCAATTTCCAGACCTGCGTTTTCAGTCCACTTCACAGCGTAATAATGTTGCAACGATTTCTTGAAAGTCGTTTCAATTTCTTTTTTGTCTAAAGAATCCGTAAAATGTGATTTCTGAAGGAGTCCGGAAAAAGGTCGGCGATAATCCACATTATAGGTCAATGATAAAGATCCGACGCTTTTTCCGTGAAAAGCGCCTCTCAGTGCGATGTAAACCGGAGACCGACTAAAAACATTTAAATTATGGCGCTCGATCATGTGTAGACATTCTTCCAATGAATCAGGAATAATCTCTCCTCTGAAGAGATTCGTGTGATGAAATACATCTGGGGCTACTATATAGTGTTTATCATGAAGTATTTTCTTTGTGTCCGAGAACTTACGATTCAAATTTTTCTTCAATTTGTCTATTTTCTTTATTCGCTCTAACTCGGAATGTTTCATGGCTGTGTCCACGGCATCAGCACCCGAATTGCCGAATATGCAGACATAGGACTTGCCGCTGATGCTCGAGAGTCTCTTGGACAGGCGCTTACCCAGAAGCCCGGATTCGGCACGAACCGAACCCTGGACAAGATTCGGTCGATGGTGTTTTATATTGTCCAAGAGGGCCGCTATAATGTCCGGATGATTGTGTCCCAAAAGGCACGCTCCGAACCCGCCCACCAGGTCCAGAATTTCGACTTCTTTGCCAGAACGGTCTGTGTAGTAAAGATGGTCCAAAAGTCCCTTGTTGTAGACCACGTCCAAACCGAGAAGCCCCAGTTGGTTTTTCAATGCGGGTTTTGTGAAATGAAAATACGAATCGACTATCGATTCAGGATTCTTGGAATAAAAACCGTTTTCGAGCGGCAACCTGTCTGTACCTGAAAAAAAATTTGTACGGGTTGTTTTTGGAAAATCAAGTGTCAGCATAAAATCTGAACCTCCCCTTTACTTCCGTCAATCATAACTCTTTGCCCATCCACCAGATTATCTGTTGCTCTTTGGACCGCTAAAACCGCAGGAATTCCATATTCTCGGGCAATTACAGCGGCATGGGACAGTATACCCCCTGTTTCGGTTATCACACCTGATATCAATGGGAACAAAGGGGTCCAGCCCGGATCGGTGAATCGCGTGACCAGTATATCTCCTGCCCGAAGTTTATCGGCCTCGCTGATGTCATGAATTACCCGAACCACGCCTTTCGTCTCTCCGGACGAACAGGGGATGCCCTTGTATTTTTCACGCGTAACGAAACTATTTTCAGTTCGTTCATACCGATAATGCCACCGCCGGCCGATTTCGTTGGGATTTTCAAAGTGACGAAAGGACAACATATATGTTTTATTGGCTCTGATACGCCGTCGTATCGATTCTAAATCAGGGCTTTTGTCTCTCATAAGGTCGATAACTTCCGGGTAGGAAAGGTAGAAAACATCGGTCTCTTTATCCAAAATTTTTCTTTGCATCATTCTGCGTCCGACTTCCAGAGACACACTGCGTATAAGATTGTATGCCTGCGTTGACCAATCTCGAACTTCTTCTTTGTACCAGGTGTGTAACCGGACATTATTTAGTTTCTTCATGAAGCGCATTCTCTGGATACTTCTAAATCCTGAAAAGAATCGACGCGACTTATCAAGTTCATTTTCGTAAATGCTTCGGTTGCTTGAGACATGGGCTTGCGGGTTATTCTCATCCTCAAGTCTGATATATGCCTGAAGTGTTTCAATAATAAATGTTGGATCTTCAGACCACCGAGGCATCCTGAGGTCCAATTCCCGGGTACTGTGATGACCGTATTTTTTGATAAAATTTTTCAATGTTTTCCCAAGGATCGGGTGGGCAAAAATTTTATCGATCTCTCCGGTTTCTAAAATACATATGGTTTTTGGATCTTCCCGAACATAACGGCTGATTTCCCACAGCTTAAATAATGGAAGGACGGGTTTGAGGGGTCGTAAGGCTGTAATCAGCGGTAAATATCGAAAACCGGCTCCTTCTTTGTTTGCTTTGTCGAAGACGGCCTTGAACTCCAGTCGGGCGTTTGCCGTGTTAAAAATGGTTTTAAAGTAAGCTGTCTCCAATTCAAAGTGGCGATGGCAAACAAGATCTACGAATAACGCTTCCAAGTCTTCTTCTGTCATTTTTGAAAGGTTTTTCGCCTTGATCAATTTCAAATAGCGTTTAAATTGCATGACGGCTTTTTGTGTTTTCATGTGTTGATCATAATACGTCCTTTTTAGCGCCACCATTACAGGAATTGCCTGCAGTGCACCCATTAAACTGAAAGGCGTGACCACGCCATGAGTTTCATAGGTTATTTCTATTCCTAGATCTTGATCGAAATTTCGTTCATTAAATCCGGGCATTCTTGCAAGCGCCTTTTTTACAGCACCTACGTTCCAATAAGGACGTCCAAAATAAACTTTAGACCAACAAGTTTTATCGTTTCTTGGAATTAGGCGGATCTCTTTTAGATAAGTGTTCATTGCAGATTCGAACACGCGCTTATAGAGGGACCACATGAAAGGCGCCACCACCTCTGAAGAAACGCCTCCATCCCGAAAATCCGCAGTGGTCCATTCTCCGTCTATTCCCTGGTATCCCATGGCCGTAATCGGACGGGTCTGCAGGATATATACGCTTCGATCCGCAACCGCCCATTCAATATCCTGTGGACAACCATACATCGTCTGTATTCTCATCGCCATGCGGACCAGATCCCAGAGAATTTCTTCATCAAAAAAAAGGGGTGTCCTCTGTTTGTTTTGTATGTTTTTAAAAGCCATACATTTATCGGGTCCGTTTAAAACTCCCATCCGACCTCCTGAAATATCTTGCGATACGATTTTCTCCGAGAAACCGTTAATCAGATAGCGATACGGCTGAACCTTACCGGCAACCAGGGATTCGCCAAGCCCTTTTACAGCCTCCACTACCAGCTCATGATCATTGCCGGTGACTGGGTTCACAGTGAACAGCACGCCCGAGACATCCGGTTGAATTTGTTTCTGGACTAAAACTGAAAGATTCAATGTATCCCCTGAAATTTTATTTCTTCTTGCATATTCCTGGACCTGTTTTGAAAATTGGGAATTAAAGCAGGATTCGATCGCATTAAAAAGGTCGTTTTCTCTCCCAACGTTGAGAACCGTACCGTATTGTCCGGCAAACGATTTTTTTTCCCGATCCTCTTCAGCTGCAGAGGACCGCACGGCCACAAGTCTACCAAGCATACGAAATCCAGACAGAATCTCATCAGTGATCTGCTCATAAAGAACGTTTTCATCCATCGCGCTTTTTGATCCCGATCCTTTCTTGGAATCCAACCCTTTTGAGATGATTTTCCGACAAGTTGAATGGGTTATTACAAACCCATTGGGGACCGGAAAGTTCGCTTTTTTCAGGCGAGATAGCTCAAAGGCTTTTCTGCCAACTTCTTGGCTGTCATTTATCTTTATTTCTTCGAACCACTTCATAATCGATCCTCGTTCTTTTGACATAATAAAAAGCAAATGCAGTGCCAATGCGAGCCGGCAGTATACACTTTCTGTATCGAGCATTATCCGAGAAGTGAACAAGGCTTGAACGACTTGATGAAATTACCTTATTATCAATGAAATACTAAGGCACTTCTAAAAGTTGTTAGAAATGAAAAGCTTTTATTTTTTTAACCCGGAAATTGTTTTAAATCAAAAAAGAGAAGCAAAAGGGTGCAAGATTATTTGACATGTTTTCGAAAGTTTTAAGAGGATAAAGTTAAATCAGCAGGTTATAGCATGGCAAAAAAAGCTTACGACGCAAATTGAATTGCACCGTTTTTTAGGAGGTATCTTGTAGCTTGCTTTTTGTTCTTGCGTATTATTTAAGAGACCTTCTATATTTACGAGCTATTTGTTTTTCATCTTCAGACGCCGGTTCAGTGCCTGTCGGGTGATGCCCAGGCTCAATGCCGCAATGGACTGGTTGTCATGTGAACGTTTCATGGCTTCATCAATGAGGAGTTGTTCCGCCTGTTTGAGTGTCGGCAATTGCTCGGAAAAAGTCAGTAAAACCTTCTTCTCTTCAAGCAGCCGGTTTGATTCCGTTTCAAAAAATGGATGCTTATTATAGATATGGGATTTGAAGCTCTCCATGGACAGCTTGCCGGATTTATGACTGCTGACCGCATTGAAAACCATAGATTCGAGTTCTCTGATGTTTCCGGGGAAATGGAAGGTCGTAAGGAGGATGGTCAGCTCATCCGGCGGCGTTGGTTTACTTTTATTCAATATGTTCGATGCCTTTTCCAAAAAGTGCTCCAGCAGAATAGTCAGATCCTCCAAACGCTCACGAAGGGGCGGCACATGGACATGATGGTCACAAAGTCTATAGTAAAGATCTTTTCGAAATACACCGGAAGATTTCAGTTCTTCCAGATTCTGATTGGTGGCGACAATTATTCGTGCACTGGACTTTTTGGCGACGTCGGACCCAATCGGGAAAAAATCACCGTCCTGAAAAAGTCGTAAAAGTTTGACTTGTGACGAAGCGCTCAGGTCGCCGATCTCATCCAAGAACAGTGTACCATCCGAGGCTTGTTCTATCAAACCGCTGCGAGCCTGATCTGCGCCGGTAAAGGCGCCTTTTTTGTGTCCAAAGAGCGTATCCCCAAAAACATGATCGTCTAAGCCGGCCACATTTACAGGCACAAAAACACCCTCACGATCACTTAAAACGTGGACCGCCTTGGCAATCAGTTCCTTCCCGACGCCGGTTTCTCCGGTTATCAGAACAGGCCGCGGGCTTTTAGAAATTGCCTCGACATACTGAAAGATAGACCGCATGCCGGCATTATGAGTCACGATTTCCGAAAAGGCCTCAGGATGCTCCAATTTGTCGGACAGGACATGGGCCTTTAACAATCTGTTTTCCCTTTGCAATTCACGTCGTTCCACAGCCCGTTTTACACCTCCGACAAGGCGACTTTTTTCAACAGGTTTTACCATATAGTCAAATGCCCCGTTTTTCATGCATTTTACGGCGGTTTCCACATCGTTTGCGCCGGTAATAACAATAACCGGAATTTCTGGGAAATCGCTGTTGATCAGCAGGAGCAATTCTTCACCGGACAAATGCGGCATTCTCAAATCAAGGAGCATGACTTCTGCTTCACCGGCAGCAAGGGCCGGCATCACATCACGGCTGTCTTGACAACGAACAAAATGATTCATATTTGCAGAACGGAGCGCAATCTCGAAACTATTCAAAGCCTGCTCTTCGTCATCCACCAAAAAAATCGGGAGCTCGGGGTATATAGACGATTTCATTCCATTGTCCCTTTCAAAATCTTGTTTTCCTGATTTAGCGGCAAGAGAATCTCTATGGTTGTACCATTGCCGACTTTCGAATCGAAGTTCATTCGGCCGCCATGTTCTTCCACAATTCTCGACGAAATAGACAAACCCAGCCCAACACCTCCAGAATCATTCTTGGTAGAAAAAAACGGGTCCGTAATCTGCGGCAAATCCTCGGGAAGGATCCCCTTTCCTTCATCCCGAATCTTGACCAAAATGCAATCTTTCTCGGCGTTACAGCATGTTGATACAAAAATGCCCTTTCTGGAATCCTCAAGCGCCTGACAGGCATTTTGTATCAAGTTGACAAAGACCTGTTCGAGCCGCTGAAAATTACCGGTCAGGATCGGCAAATCCTTGCCGTAGTCCACTGAAAAGCAATCTGTAGACTCCTTTATCATATTCGAAATAAGAGAAATGGCAGATCGCAAGACTTCATTGATATCCACCGATTGCTTTGCTTCGGAAACCTCCTTCCTAACGAAACTTTTCAAGTCATCGACAATCTGCATGATCCGTTTGGAACCATTCAATATGCCTGAGAATAACACCGGAATCCTTTCACGCATCTCGGAGTATTTCATGCCACCGATTATAAAATCGCCGTTCTCCGTATAGTATTCTTCCAGGATCGGCAGTGCACTTTGCCATGCTTCCTTGAGCGTAGGTGTATTTAGGAGAATAAAATTGTTGGGGTTGTTTATCTCATGCGCCACACCGGAAACCAGTGTGCCCAACGCAACCATTTTGCTGGCCTGAAAAAGTTGCTCTTGATGTAATTTTTCCTGTTCTTGTATCCGCTTCCGCTCGGTAATGTCGCGTCCAACACCTCGGAAGCCGATGGGCTCACCTTTTGAATCATAGGAAAGTGCTATGGAAGTTTCGATAAATTTTCTTGTTCCATCCTTTCCAATGGTTTCCCAATCCGTTGCCAGGGCGGGTTTCCTCGTTTGGTATACCGTACTAAAAGCCTGAAATGCCTTTTCAGCGGTGTCTTCAGTCATAAACTGACGATTATTCATGCCGATCAATTCTTCTTTAGAATAACCGAGATGCCGGCACAGGGCCGGATTAACAAAAGTCAGGTTCCCAGACAAATCGACCTCATAATATCCGTCCTCCATGCTGTTGAGAATAGCTCTGTATTTCTTATCACTTTCGTGCAAAGCCTCCTCAGCTTGCACGCGATCGATAATTTCTCCTCTGTAAGCATGGTAAGTCTCTTTCAGCTCTTTATACTGTATTCCGACGTTTTGAAATGCCTTTTTTAATCGAGCAGAAAGCAGAAATGCCTGTGAAAAAATAAAAATGCAAAGACCCAACGGTACCAGGTAACCGGTTTGTATGATATTTTCAGCGTACATCATGTCATTGACGGCTGACAAAGCCAAAATAATAAACCCAAAAAGAAAAATGAATGCGCCGTCTCTCTTTCTGATCGAAGCAGCTATCAGGATATAAACCGCGTATATAATGACGATGATAGTGAGCACTTGATAGGTCTGGAGTGTATAGGTGAAAATTCTTGCCGGTGTAAAGAGTACGGTGCATGAAAAAGCGAGCCCTGCGATAACAATCAGGCGAACGATTCGCTTTGGAACTTCCTTGGGGAAAAAGGATTGGATGAATAGCGTGAATACTGGAACTGAAAGATAAAAAGAAAGATATTCCATCTTGATCAGTACTTCCCATGGAATGTTTGGGAAAAAATGAATGATATACTTTTCGCCGGTGGTAAGAAGCCGTAGAATCACCAGAAAACAGAAAATACTGAAATACAGACCTGCGTGATCCTTTTTGTTGATCATAAAAAGGCATAGATGATACAACGCCATAATGAAGATACAGCCAAATACGAACAGTTCAAAGCCGAATCTGTTATCCTTGATTTTTTGGATATCTGTATCGTCTCCCAACCGGATAATTTCCCAGGGCCCCCCTCGCCTGTGATCAAAATTGGATATCTGAAGAATCATCTCGATCTGATTTGATTCGGTCTTAAAATCCAAAATTTGAGGGAAATATCGAGGGACTGTCGTTTCACGAGTTTTTCCGGCGATCCCGACTGAACATATTTTTTGGCCATTGAGAAAAAGGGTGTATGCGGTACCCATGGTTAAAAATTTTAGCGCCAGGCTTTGGTGTTCCCTTTCTTTGCTCAAGAGAATTCTCAAGCGAAATGTGGCATACCCATCGCCGTGTAGTTTTTTCCCGTTCATTTCAAAGCTGTTCCAAAACCCGGGTACTGTTAGGAATCCCGTTTTTTGAGGTGGAACCGGCAGATTAAAATCCGATGGCGCCAAGTGCCGTTTCCAGTAGAACTCATACTCACCGGAAAGATCTACGATGCCATCGCGTTGAAAATTCCATTCTGTGAGATCAAGAATACCGTTGACGGCTTTCGGAGGAGTCTTTCTCTTGAATTCCTGTTTGCAGGAAATTGAAAACAATAAGAAAAGGCTTATCAAGATCAAATAATTTTTATGTGAATTTGATCTCATGACCGGCTGTTTGCAGGAGTCGGATAACATATTTTTCGATACGTATTCAGGTTGCGGAAAAATAAAATCGTGTAACGATTTTATGAAACGCGGCTATGCCGCTGAGTTGGCGAAAGGCTAAAATTCCTATCCCCGCAGCAAGCTGCGGGGTATTTCGGAATTTTTGCCACAGCCCTGAGGGCTGCGG